>DATIDB010000206.1:0-2400 GCA_035456545.1 Alphaproteobacteria bacterium
CGGAGCGGGCGTCAACCTGCTCTGCGGCCGGTACGAGGGGCTCGACGAGCGGGTGATCGAGGCGCGCGGGCTTGAGGAGGTGAGCCTCGGCGATTTCGTGCTTTCGGGCGGCGAGCCCGCGGCCATCGCCCTGATCGATGCCTGCGTGCGGCTCCTGCCCGGGGTGCTCGGGGCCGAGGCGGGCCTGGAGGAGGAGAGCTTCGAGAGGGGATTGCTCGAATATCCCCATTACACGCGGCCCGCGCTCTGGCAGGGCCGCCCGGTGCCGGAGGTTCTGCTCTCCGGGCACCACGAACGGGTTCGGGCTTGGCGGCTCGAGCGGGCTGAGGAGATCACGAGGCGACGGCGCCCGGATCTCTGGGCCCGCTACGCCGCCGGCCGCAAGAGCTGACGAGAAGGATGACGGCCATGAACATCATCGAAGAGCTGGGTCGAGCCGAGATCGCCAAGAAGGCGGATACGGTGCCGGATTTCGCGCCCGGCGACACGCTGCGCGTCAACGTCAAGGTGAAGGAAGGCGACCGCGAGCGCGTGCAGGCCTTCGAGGGCGTCTGCATCGCGCGCAAGAATGCGGGGATCAACTCGAGCTTCACGGTGCGCAAGATCAGCTACGGCGAGGGCGTGGAGCGCGTCTTTCCGCTCTACAGCCCGCGCATCGGCTCGATCGAGCTTCTGCGGCGCGGCGATGTGCGGCGGGCGAAGCTCTATTACCTGCGCGAGCGGCGCGGCAAGTCGGCCCGCATCGCGGAGAAGATGACCGGCGCCGCCGGCAAGGCCGCCGCCGCCGAGCGCGAAGCGGAAGCCGCCGCGCCGGCGACCGCCGCCGAAGCCGAGGCGTAGGCCCTCGCTCATGCTTCGAGACGGCGGCTTCGCCGCCTCCTCAGCATGAGGAGCATGTCTGAGCGGCCAACTTTGTCCTCATCCTGAGGAGCGCCCGCCAGGGCGCGTCTCGAAGGATGAGGGGATGCTCGCTATTTCATGTTCGGAGCCATGACCAAGCCACGCACGCTCTTTCAGAAGATCTGGGACAGCCATGTCGTCCACCGGCAGGAGGACGGCACCTGCGTGCTCTATATCGACCGCCACCTCGTGCATGAGGTGACGAGCCCGCAGGCCTTCGAGGGCCTGCGCGCGGGCGGCCGCAAGGTGCGCCGGCCCGACGCCACGCTCGCCGTCGCCGACCACAACGTGCCGACCAGCGACCGCAGCGAAGGCATCAAGGAGGAAGAGAGCCGCATCCAGGTCGAGACCTTGGAGAAGAACTGCGCCGAGTTCGGCGTGCCCTATTTCTCGATGCACGACATCCGCCAGGGCATCGTCCACATCATTGGGCCCGAGCAGGGGTTGACGCAGCCCGGCATGACCATCGTGTGCGGCGACAGCCACACGGCCACGCACGGCGCCTTCGGCGCGCTCGCCTTCGGCATCGGCACCTCCGAGGTCGAGCATGTGCTGGCGACGCAGACCCTGCTGCAAAAGCCGGCCAAGAACATGCGCATCCGCGTGGAGGGCAAGCTGCCGCTCGGCGTCACCGCCAAGGACGTGATCCTCGCGATCATCGGCAAGATCGGCACCGCGGGCGGCACCGGCCATGTCATCGAATATGCCGGCGAGGCGGTCTCGGGTCTCTCCATGGAAGGCCGCATGACCGTCTGCAACATGTCGATCGAGGCGGGGGCACGCGCGGGCCTGATCGCGCCGGACGAGACCACCTACGAGTATCTCAAGGGCCGGCCGATGGCGCCCAAGGCCGGCGCGTGGGAGCAGGCGCTCGCCTACTGGCGCACGCTGCCTTCCGACCCGGGAGCGGCCTACGACAAGGAAGTCGTGCTGCAGGCGGCCGACATCGCCCCGCAGGTGACCTGGGGCACGAGCCCCGAGGCGGTGCTGCCGATCACGGGCAAGGTGCCCGATCCCGCCGACGAGCCGAACGAGGATCGCCGCCGCTCGATCGAGCGCGCTCTGGACTATATGGGCCTCAAGCCTGGCACGCCCTTGAAGGAGGTCAAGATCGACCGGGTCTTCATCGGCTCCTGCACCAACGGGCGGATCGAGGACCTGCGCGCCGTCGCCGCCATCGCCAAGGGCCGCAAGGTCGCGCCTTGGGTCCAGGCGATGGTCGTTCCGGGCTCGGGCCTGGTGAAGCACCAGGCCGAGGAGGAGGGCCTCGACCGCATCCTGAAAGAGGCGGGATTCGACTGGCGCGAGCCTGGCTGCTCGATGTGCCTGGCGATGAACCCGGACCGCCTCGAGCCCGGCGAGCGCTGCGCCTCCACCTCCAACCGCAACTTCGAGGGCCGGCAGGGCTATCGCGGCCGCACCCACCTCGTTTCCCCGCAGATGGCGGCGGCGGCGGCCATCGCCGGTCATTTCGTGGATGTGCGCAAGCTCGGGTGACAG
>DATIDB010000207.1:0-5804 GCA_035456545.1 Alphaproteobacteria bacterium
GGTCCCTTGTCAACGACGGTCAGGCAGGGACCCGAGCACGCCATGGAAGCGCCAAGCGCGATCGCTCCGGCATCGAGGGAGGTCTCGATCTCGAAGCGGACATCGCCGGCTGGCGTCACCGACCGCACACGGCCGACATCCATGATGATGCCGGTGAACATGGAGAGACGCTAATCCTCCCGCTCGTAGCTTTCCAGGAGGTCCGGGCCCAGCCGCTCCACCCCCGTCAGACGGAAGCGCGGCGCCGCGTTGAGGCGGTCCAGGCCGAGCAGGGCCGCGGCGGGAAGCCCGTCCGCCCCGATCAGCACCGGGGCGCGGAACCAGGCCATGCGGTCGACCAGCCCCGCATCCAGGAGCGCCGCGCCCATGCGACTCCCGCCCTCGACCAGGAGCCGGGTGATCCCCTTGGCGCCGAGGGCCTTCAACACCTCTGCGGCCGGCGGCCGACCCTCCGGCCCCGCGGGCAGGCGCAGGATCTCCGCCCCCATCTTCTGTCGAGACTCTGCCTCGGTCGCGGGTGCCCCCGGCGCGGCGATGACCCAGAGCGGGACGGCTCGAGCCTCGCGGTAGAGCTTCGCGGTGACCGGCACGCGGAAATTCGGGTCGATCAGCACCCGCACCGGCGAGCGCCCCTCCAGCCCGGGAAGCCGGCAGGTGAGCTGCGGATCGTCGGTGAGCGCGGTCCCCGCCCCGACCAGCACCGCGTCATGGGTGGCGCGCAGCCAGTGGCCGCGCCGGCGCGCGGCCTCGCCGGTGATCCACTTGCTCTCGCCGGAGGCCAGCGCAATCCGCCCGTCCAGGCTGGTGGCGAGCTTGAGGGTCACCAGCGGGCGCCCTTCACGGGTCCGCAGGAAGAAGCCGCAATTGATCTCCCTCGCCTCCTCCGCCCCCGCGCCGGTCGTGACCGGAATCCCCGCTTGGCGCAGCATTGCGATCCCGCCCCCCGATACGCGGGGATCGGGGTCTTCCACCGCCACGACCGCCCGGCCGATCCCGGCCGCGACCAGCGCATCGGCGCAGGGCGGGGTCTGTCCGTGATGGGCGCAGGGCTCCAGCGTCACATAGGCCACGCCGCCGCGAGCCCTGGGTCCAGCCATCGCGAGCGCCTCGGTTTCGGCATGCGGCCGCCCGCCCGTCCCGGTCCAGCCGCGTCCGGCCACGCGGCCATTCGGATCGGTGACCACGCAGCCCACCGCCGGGTTCGGCCAGGCGCGCCCGAGCGCCCGCCGGGCGAGGCCCAGCGCGGAGGCCATATGGCCGCGGTCAATCCCGCTCGGCGCTGAGCTTTCCGACAAAGTCCTCGAAGTCCTTGGCCTCGCGGAAGTTGCGATAGACCGAGGCGAACCGGACATAGGCGACCTGGTCGAGATGGCCGAGGGCGTCCATGACCATCTCGCCGATCACCTTGGTGGGGATCTCGGTCTCGCCCATGCTTTCCAGGCGACGCACGATGCCGTTGACCGCGCGCTCCACCCGCTCGGGCTCCACCGGACGCTTGCGCAGCGAGATCTGCATCGAGCGGGCGAGCTTGTCCCGATCGAAGGGCTCGCGCTGGCCGGAGGACTTCACCACCGTCAGCTCCCTGAGCTGCACCCGCTCGAAGGTTGTGAAGCGCGCCCCGCAATTCGGGCACATCCGCCGCCGCCGGATGGTGGCGCTGTCCTCGGCGGGCCGTGAGTCCTTGACCTGGGTATCCTCGTGTCCGCAGAACGGGCAGCGCATCGATCTTCCCGCGACCTTTCCGCGGCAAAGCGGAAGCGCGCCCCTGGCGCGCCTCCGCCCTGCCAACCCCCAATATCTAGTCGCGAAGATTAGAGCAGATCGGGATAGATTGGGAAGCGCCGGCACAGGGCCTCGACCTCGGCCCGGGCGGCCCGCTCCGCCTTGGAGTTGTCCTCAAGGTGACCGGCGAGCCCGTCCAGGACCTGAACGATCAGCTCGCCCACCTTGCGGAACTCGGCCGGCCCGAAACCGCGCGTTGTGGCGGCCGGGGTGCCCAGCCGCACGCCCGACGTCACGGTCGGCTTCTCCGGGTCGAAGGGAATGCCGTTCTTGTTGCAGGTGATCGCGGCATGCTCGAGGCTCTGCTCGGCGAGCTTTCCGGTCAGCTTCTTGGGCCGCAAGTCGACCAGCATCAGATGCGTGTCGGTGCCGCCCGAGACGATGTCGAGCCCGCCCTCGACGAGCGTCGCCGCAAGTGTCTTCGCGTTCTCCACGACCCGCGCGGCATAGGTGCGGAACTCGGGCTTGAGCGCCTCGCCGAAAGCCACCGCCTTGGCGGCGATGACATGCATCAAGGGGCCGCCCTGCAGGCCTGGGAACATCGAGGAGTTGATCTTCTTGCCGATCTCCTCGTCGCTGGAAAGGATCATGCCCCCGCGCGGGCCGCGCAGGGTCTTATGCGTGGTGGTGGTGACGACATGCGCATGCGGCAGCGGGCTCGGATGCACGCCGGCCGCAACGAGCCCCGCGAAATGCGCCATGTCGACCTGGAAATAGGCGCCGACCGAATCCGCAATCTGCCGGAAGCGTTTGAAGTCGATGATGCGAGGATAGGCCGAGCCGCCGGCGATGATGAGCTTCGGCCGGTGCTCCTTGGCGAGGCGCTCGACTTCCTCAAAATCGATCAGCGCGTCCTGACGGCGCACGCCGTACTGCACGGCCTTGAACCACTTGCCGGAGAGATTGGGCGGCGCGCCATGCGTCAGATGCCCGCCCGCGGCGAGCGACAGGCCCATGATCGTGTCCCCCGGCTGGCAAAGGGCGAGGAGGACGCCTTGGTTGGCCTGCGCGCCGGAATGCGGCTGGACATTGACGAAGGCGCAGTCGAAGAGCTTCTTCGCCCGCTCGATCGCCAGCTCCTCGGCGATGTCGACATACTCGCAGCCGCCGTAATAGCGCCGGCCGGGATAGCCCTCGGCGTATTTGTTGGTCAGCACCGAGCCCTGCGCCTCGAGCACGGCGCGCGAGACGATGTTCTCCGAGGCGATCAGCTCGATCTGATTCTGCTGGCGCTGCAGCTCCCCCTTGATCGAACGGAAGAGATCGGGATCGGCGTCGGCCACGCCCCGCCCGAAGAAATCGGACTGGCGCTGTTTCTGCGCGGGTGCGGAGGTCATCGTCATGGGTCTCCCGGTCGAGGCGTGCTCAAATGGCGACTTTAGATCAGGCGAGCTTGGCGACGCGGCGCTGATGGCGGCCGCCTGCGAAATCGGTGGAAAGGAACACCTCGGCGCATTCCTTGGCGACCTCCACCCCGATCAGGCGGGCTCCGAGCGCCAGCACATTGGCATCGTTGTGCTCGCGGGCAAGACGCGCGCTGGTGCCGTCATGGCAAAGCGCGGCGCGGACATGCCGGTGGCGATTGAGGGCGATGGAAATTCCGATGCCGGTGCCGCAGACGGCGATGCCGCAGGCGGCCCGCCCCTCGCCAAGGGCCTTCGCGAGCGCATCGGCGTAATCGGGATAGTCGACGGATTCAGAATCGAAGGGACCAAGGTCCAAGACGGTGCGCCCTTTCGCCTCCAGGGCCGATTTGAGCGCACTCTTCAACTCCACCCCCGCATGATCGGAGGCCAGTGCCACGATGCCTTGTCCCATGGCGGGACATTGGCCGAAGGGGCTCGACGAAATCAACGGCGAAAAGACCGGCGCGGGTTTCCCGTCAGCCGCATGGTTCCACCATCATTGGCAAAGCAGTGCCCGAAAGTCGGATGCGCAACTGGGGCCGAAAGATGGCTATCTCGTGGCGGGGGATAGTCCAGGCAAGAACGCCGCAGTAAAAAGACCAGATGTCGCGCAGGGAGACTTGACCCAAGCCAACCAGAGAGTGAAATGACAAACAAGCCGTCAAAAACGCAAGGTTTTATTACTCAACTTGGTCTTATTTCTAATTGACTGTCCGGGGGTGCTATGCCATGGATCGCTGATATACAAGTCTGCTGCTGAAAATACGGCGGAAGCAAATGGACACAGAAAATACCGAACAGGTGCCGGCGGAAGAAATCCTGCGCATGACGGCCGAAGTGGTCTCGGCGTATTTGAGCAACAACTTGCTTCCGGCGAGCCAAATCTCCGAAGTCATCCAGACCGTCCACACCTCTCTGAATTCTCTGGGCGCCGGGCGGACGGACTCAGCGGTGGAACCGCCGAAGCCAGCCGTTCCGGTCAAGAAATCGGTGACGTCCGATTACATCATCTGCCTGGAAGACGGGAAGAAGCTGAAGATGCTCAAGCGGCATCTTCGCTCCACCTACAACATGACGCCGGACGAGTACCGGACGAAATGGGGCCTGCCCTCGGATTATCCCATGGTGGCGCCTAACTACGCTCAGCAGCGCTCCGAATTCGCCAAGAAGATCGGGCTCGGCCGCAATTCCGGCCGCGGCTCCCGGCGCGGCCGCAAGCAGCGCTAGACGCCTTGTTGAACGCCCCAGCGAGCCGGCAGCACGCCGGCCGCGCCTTTCCTTGCGCGCCCCGTCGATCCTCGATCTGAAGAACGACCCAAAAAAGACCGGCGCGGAGTGACCCGCGCCGGTTGTCGAATGTGAAGCTCCGCCCGCGCCTCAAGAGGCGCAAGCGGCGATTGGGATCAGGAGCCGAGCTCCTTGTACTGCCCCTTGCTCCAGACATAGAAGACGTATTCAGGGTTCACGACGTCGCCCTTGTCGTCGAAGTCGAGGGTGCCGAGCACCGTTTCGAAGGTATTGCCGCGGATCACCTCAGCCAACTTGGCGACATCCGTCGAACCGGCCTTTTCGGCCGCCTTCGCCCAGACCTGCATAGCGGCGTAGGTATAGAGCGTGTAGCCCTCCGGATCGTAGCCCTGCGCCTTGAACTTCGCGACCACATCCTTGGCCGTCGGAAGGTTCCGAGGATCGGGCGCAAAGGTCATGAGCGTGCCTTCGCCCGCATCGCCTGCGATCGCCCAGAATTCGTTGGTGACCAGGGCGTCCTCGGAGATCATCTGGGCCTTCAGCCCCTGCTCACGGGCCTGACGGATGATCAGTCCGGCCTCGGTGTGGTACAGGCCGGCGTAGATGACGTCGATATTCCCGGCTTTCATCTTGCTGACGAGGGCCGAGTAGTCCTTGTCGCCCTGATTGATCGCCTCGTACATCGTCTCCTGCAGGCCGGCCGCATTCATGGCCTTCTTGGTCTCATCCGCGATGCCTTTGCCGTAGGTGCTCTTGTCGTGGATGATGGCGACATTCTTGCCCGCGTATTTCTCGGCGATGTACTTGCCCGCGACCAGTCCTTGCGCATCGTCGCGGCCGCAGGTGCGGAAGACGTTCTTCCAGCCCTTCTCAGCCGCTCCCTCAGTAAGGGCTGGGTTGGTCGAAGCGGGAGTCATCTGGAGAACGTCGGCCTCGGCGTAGACCTCCGAAGCGGGGATCGACGAACTCGAGCAGAAATGGCCGGCGACGAAGATGACCCCTTTCGAGACGAGATCCTCGGCCACGGCGCGCGCCTGCTTGGGATCGCAGGCATCGTCGCCGACTTCCAGTCTCAGCTTCTTGCCGAGAACCCCGCCGGCCGCGTTGAGATCGGCAACGGCCTGTTCGGCGCCTCTCTTCATCTGTTCGCCGAAAGACGCGTACTGCCCCGTGATCGGGCCCGCAGTCGCCACCGCGATGTCCTGGGCCGTGGCCGGCGTGGAGGCGAACGCCGCCGCCGTGCCGAGAGCGGCGACCAGCGATAGTCCTAGTTTACGCATTTCATCTGTCTCCCTGCTGCTTCATATACGCCCGGCCCAGTCTTCGGCCGGTGCGTTGGTGAAACTCCACCTGGCCATCTCAAGGACG
>DATIDB010000208.1:0-10089 GCA_035456545.1 Alphaproteobacteria bacterium
GCGCCCAGAAGAGGCGCAAAGCGGGAGAGCCCCAGCCGGTCCGTCGCCAGACGCGCCAAGCCGCCACCGCCATGGCGATATAGAGAACGGTCCAGACGGTCGGGAAGGTCGCGTCCGGCGGCGTCCAGCGCGGCTTGACCAGCGCCTCGTACCAACCCTCCTTTCCGGACTCGGTGGCGAAGCCCGCGGCCATGCCGGTCAGGAGCGTGGCGGCCAGGAACAGCAGCAGCGCCGTGCGCGGACGCTGCAAGCCCGTCGCGGCGCTCACCGGCCCTCGCGCCACCAGGCGATCAGCGCCGTCCCGAGGAGCAAGGCCAAAGCCAGGAATCCGGGCAGGAGCGGCACCTGGTCGATGCCGGTGACGAGATAGTCGCGATTGGCCGCGATGCCGATCCAACCGTTGCCGGATGCCTCCCGGCCCGGGCGCACCTTGCGCACCTCCGGCACGTCCGCGCCCTGAAGGCGAAGCACTGTTCCGCCGGTCTCGGCCGCGACGGGGGCGAGGATCTCCGGCGTCGAGCGAAGATCGGCCATTTCGATCGGGTTGAGAGCGCCGCTCGCGGCGAAGGCGGTCAAAGGGTCGTCGTCGACGCGATAGAGCCCGACCTCCTCGGCCGGCAGCGAGCCAGTCCAGCGTCCGCCGCCGGCCGCATCGAGGGTCAGCTCGCTGGTTGCGCCCGAGGGGCTGGTGATGCGGACTTGCGGCGGCTCCTCGTCGAGGCTGCGCCGCGTGATCTCCAGCTTGCCGTCATGCACGGCCGCGCGCAGATCCTCCTCCTCGAGGTCCGGCTCCTTCATCAGCCAATGCGCGAGCCGCCGCAGCAGCTCCGCTTGCGGTCCCCCGCCCTCGAAGCCGCGCGACCAGAGCCAGACATGGTCGCTCATGACCTGCGCCACCCGGCCTTCGCCATAGCGGTCGAGCACCAGGAGCGGCCGCCCCTCGCTGCCGCTCATGACCGTGAGGCCACGGGTCACGCCGACATCGACCAGGCGGAACCAGCGGCCCCATTGCGGCTCACCGCCGCCGCCCGAGCCGGGCAGGTCGGCGGTGACGGGATGGCGCTGCCCGATATCGGTGACGCGCGGCTTGAACCCGCCTTCGAGGACCCGGCCAAGAGGCTCGGCCGGCAACGCCTCGCCCAAAGGCGTGCGATAGAGGGAGAAGCTCGACGCGTAGCTGGGTCCGGTCGATTCGAGCAGCGCGCCGCCCTTCTCAACATAGGCGGCGATGTTCTCGTAGTAATAGCGCGGCAGCACGCCCCGCTGGCGATAGCGGTCGAAGATGATGAGGTCGAACTCGTCGAGCTTGACCTCGAACAGCTCTCGGATCGGAAAAGCGATCAGCGACAGCTCGCGGATCGGCGTGCCGTCCTGCTTCTCGGGCGGGCGCAGGATCGTGAAATGCACCAGGTCGACGGCCGGATCGGCCTTGAGGAGGTTGCGCCAGGTCCGCTCGCCCGGATGCGGCTCGCCGGAGACCAGGAGCACGCGCAGCCGGTCGCGCACGCCGTTGACGACCACGACCGCGCGGTTGTTGGCCAAGGTCAGCTCGCCGTCGCGCCCCTCGATCTCGATCTCGAAGACGGTCGGCCCCGCATGCTCGAGGGCGAACTCCACGATGCTGTCCTCTCCGGTCGGCAGATCGGCCGAGCCCAGGGGCTTGCCGTCCCGCCGGATCGTGACCCTCGCATGCGCGCCCGGCTCGGCGGGCATGTCCTCCACATGCAGGATCATGCTCTGCTTCTGGCCGACGATGCCGTAGGTGGGGATCTCCTTCACGATCAGCCGCCGGTCGATCTCGTCGTCGCGCCCGGACAGCAGCACGTGGAAGGGCGCGGCGAGCTCCAGCGCGTCGGCGCTCTCCGGCGCGTCGTGGATCTGCCCGTCCGTCACCGCGATGACGCCCGCGATGCGCCGGCGCGGCAGGTCGGCCAACGCGCGCTCCAGGGCGGAGAAGAGGCGGGTGCCTTCGTCCTCGCGGCCGCTTTCGCTGCCCGCGGCGTCGCTCACGCGCACGACCCGCACCTCGGTCCCCGGCAAGCGCCGCAGCTTCCGCTCCAGCTCCGCCACGGCGGCCGCGGTCTCCTCCTCCCGCCCGTCGATGCGCTGGCTGGCCGAGCGGTCGTCGACGATCACCGCGACATCGGTCAAGGGCTCGCGCCGCTCCTGCACCCAGCTCGGATTGGCGAGGGCGGCCAGGAGCGCGGCGAAGGCGAGGGCGCGCAAGACCGCTCCGCGCGCCCGTCGCATCAGGCCATAGGCCGTCAGAAGCGCCGCGACCGCGGCGAGCGCGGTCAGGGCCGGCGGCGGGATCAGCGGGGCGAGGGAGATGCTGGCGCCTTCGAACATGCTACTGGCCCAGCCGCTCGAGGATGGCGGGGACATGCACCTGGTCGGCCTTGTAGTTGCCGGTCAGCGCGTACATGACGAGGTTGATGCCGAAGCGATAGGCCGTCTCGCGCTGCTGCTCGCCTCCCGGAACCACCGCGCTCAAGGGCCGGCCCGCCTCGTCGGTCGCCCAGGCGCCCGCCCAATCGTTGCCGCCGAGGATGACGGAGGACACCCCGTCATTGACCCGGCCGTTGCCGACCTCGACCCAGAGCTGCCCGCCGGCGAAGCGGCCGGGAAAGTCCTGGATCAGGTAGAACGCCTTGGTGAGGACATGGTCCGGCGGCACCGGCACCAGAGGAGGGATGTCGAGGCCGCGCGCAAGCTCGCGCAGCCGCTGGAGCCCCTGGCCGCCCGAGGCCTGGTCGCGCGTGTCGAACAGCACCATGCCGCCGTTCTTCATGTACTCGTTCAGCTTGCGGATGGCCTGCTGCGAGAGCGCGGGCTGCGCGGGGTCGATCGGCCAATAGAGAAGCGGGAAGAAGGCGAGGTCGTCGGCCTCCAGGTCCACTCCCAAGGCCCCCAGCTCCTCGGCGGCGGTGCGCCGGTTCAGGACGAGGCTGAGGCCGTAGAGCCCCGCCTCGCTCAGCCGGTCCAGCTCGGGGTTGCCAGTGCGCACATAGGCGAGCTTGGTCGAGGTGGTGGCGGCGAGGGCGAAGCCGTCCGGTCCGGGCGGGATCGCTTCCTGGCCTGACGCCGCCGCGGGGAGCAGCGCGAGGAGCAAGACGGCCGCCGCTCTTGCGGCGCGCCGCCGCGAGAGATGTCCGCGCAAGCCCAGCGATACCGCCATGTCGATCATGAGCAGGATCAGCGCCGCGGTGAGCAGCGGCGGCATCAGCGCCCGCTCCGCTGGACGGCCATAGCCGATGCGCGTCACCTTAGCCGGCAGCTCCGCCATCGCCGCGGCGTCGCGCACCAGCGGCCCGAGATTGAGCGCGCGCCGCGACCCCGCTGCGCCATAATAGCCCGGCGGATGGCGCGCCGCGATCGCGCTCGGCGCGAACGCGCTCGAAGGGATCGGCAGCGCCGTCGATGCGGCGGGACCGAGCCGTCCATAGCCGTCGAGCGTCTCGATCGGCGCCAGCGCGCCCTCCGGGCTTTCGGAGGCGACGCCCGAGCTCATCTCGACGATCCGTCGCAGCATGTCGACGAACAACCCCGATAGGGCCAGATTCGACCAGTCCGCGTTTGCGGTCGTGTGAACCAGGGCGACCCATCCCTCGCCGCGCTTCTCGGCGGTCACGAGAGGCGTTCCGTCGGTCAGCCGCGCCCAGGTCTTTCCCCCCAGATCGATGGTCGGCTCGGCGAGCACCTGTCTTGATACGGTGACCTCGGGCGGCACCTTCAGCCCCTTGAAGGGTCCTTCCTCGGCGAAGGCGGCAAGATGGGCCGGCTTGTCCCAGGACAGCGCGCCGCCGAGCATGCGGTCGCCCACGCGAAGGCGCACCGGCAGCAGCGAATCGGCTCCGGCATTCTCCGCGAGATGCGGCCCGGCGAAGCGGAGCAGGACGCCGCCCCGCTCCACCCAGCCGCCGAGCGAGGCGGCCTCCTCATCGGTGAGCGCCCCGACATCGTCCAGCACCAGCACCGCGAGATCGCGGCGCAGCAGATCCTCGACGCTCCCGCGGCGCAGCTCCGCGAAGGGCTCGAGCGCGCGCTCGACGTAATAGAGCCCGGCCAGGAGCGGCTGGGCGCGTTCTGAAGCGGCCCCGGAGACGAGGCCGACCGGGCGCCGGCGCCAGCTCTCGTCCAGAAGCGCGACGGCCGCCGCGCTGGCCTCGTTCTCGATCGCGATGCGGGCGATCCGGTTGCGCAGCTCCAGCGGCAGGTCGAAGCCGACCTCCGCCTCCCGCGAGCCGGCCGCGAAGCGGCCCTCTCCTTCCGCGATCAGCGAGCCGTCCTCCGCCGAGATTCGCAGGCGGACCGGCGCCGCCGCCCCGGGCGCGGTCCGGACGAGGCGCACGGCCAAGGATCCGGGCCCCGGCTCGGGGGGAAGGAGAATGCGCGGCATCTGGATCGGCTCGTCCGCCACCACAGTAACCTGTCCATGGGCGGCAAGCCGCTCGGCGACGGCGGGGGCGCCCGCCTGGTCGAGCCCGTCGGAGATCCACAGCACGCTGGAGCCGGGCGGCAGCTCGGCGGCCTCGAGCCGGTCCAGCGCCGCCTCGCGGTCGGTCGGCCACGGCCGCGGCTGCAGCGCCTCGGCGAGGCTGCGTGCCTCCGCGGCGGTGAGCAGGCCCGTGGGCGGCTCCGCCTCTCCGGGTGCGCGCGGGGCGGTCGGAAGCAGCATCACCGGCCGCTCCTCGCGCTCGGCCTGAGCGAGGGCGTCGGCGATGGCCTGGCGCCGCTCCTCCCAGTGCTTGGCCGAGGCCCAGCCGTCATCGACCATGAGGATCAGGGGCCCGCCTCCGGTCACGCCGCTCGGATTGAGCAGCGGTTGCGCCAAGGCGAGGATGACCAGCGTCGCGGCCAGGAGGCGCATAAGGAGGAGCCAGAGCGGGGTCCGGTCGGGAGTCTCCTCCTTCGGAACGAGGCCGAAGAGCAGCCGCAAGGGCGGGAAGGCGATGCGACGCGGGGCGGGCGGCGTCACTCTGAGCAGCCACCAGATCGCCGGCAGCAAGGCGAGGGCGATCAGAAGCCAGGGTGCGGCGAAGCCGATCGGGCCGAAGGTCAGCATCGCTCGGTCCCGGCCCTCATGCCGCGCGCTCCCCCAGCATCGCCCACAGGCCGAGCAGCGCCGGCTCGGCGGGGTGATCGGTCCGATGGGTGCTCATGCTCCAGCCGATGGCGCGCGCCAAGTCCTTCAGCGCCGCTTCGTGACTGAGGAAACGCTCCAGATAGGCCTCGCGGATGCTCTCGACCCGCGGGAAGATCAACTCGCCCTCGCACTCCAACCCGGCGAAGCGCACGCGACCGTTGAAGGGCAGGCTCGCCTCGGCCGGATCGAGCACGCGCAAAAGGTGGCCCCTCAGACCGCGTTCGGCATGCGGGCGCAGGGTGGCGGCGACCTCCTCGACCGGCGACAGGAAATCGCCGCAGAGCACGAGCTGGCTGAAGCGCGGCAGCTCCGCCTGGACGGGAAGCGAGGCCGGATCGGGCTCGCGCAAAAGCCAGAGCGCCATCTGCTCGGTCGCGACCAGCGAGGAGGACGGCCTCAGGCCCGCCCCCATCAGCGCGACGCGTTCGCCTCCGCGAAAGAGAAGGTTGGCCAGGGCCATGACCAGGAGCTCGGCGCGCTCGCGCTTCTCGGGCAGGGCGGCTTGCGAGCGGTAGCGCATCGAGGCCGAGCCGTCCCGCCATAGCCAGACGGTCTGCGCCGCTTCCCATTCGGTCTGTCGGATGTAGACGCGGTCGCTTCGGGCCGAGCGTCGCCAGTCGATCCGCTGCGGCGGGTCGCCCGGCTCGTAGCTGCGGAACTGCCAGAAAGCCTCGCCGAGACCGGTGCGGCGGCGGCCATGCACGCCCTGAGCCACCGTCGAGGCGACGCGCTCGGCGGCGATCAGCAGCGCCGGCAGCCGTGCGGCGAGACTCTGCGAGCGGGAGACGAGCGCCGTCGCGTGCGGCTTGGCCATGCGGGCGGGCGCCCCCTTCAGGCCAGGGGCGCGCAGAGGCGCGCGATGACGTCGTCCATGGTGACGCCATCGGCGCGGGCGGCGAAGCTGAGGGCCATGCGGTGGCGCAGCACCGGGCTCGCCAGCGCCAGCACATCCTCGACGGATGGCGAGAGGCGGCCGTCGAGTAGCGCGCGGGCCCGCACCCCCAGCATCAGCGCCTGGCTGGCGCGCGGTCCAGGGCCCCAGGAGACGTGCTCGCGGATTTGCGGCTGGTCGCTCGAATCGGGCCGGCCGGCGCGCACCAGGCCGAGGATCGCCTCGACCACCCCCTCGCCGACCGGCACGCGGCGGACAAGCCGCTGCGCGGCCAGGAGTTCCTCGGCGCTCATCACCGACACCGCGCGCGCCTCCTCCGGGCCGGTGGTGGCGATCAGCATGCGGCGCTCGGCGTCGATGTCCGGGTAATCGACCTCGACCATCATCAGGAAGCGGTCGAGCTGCGCCTCCGGCAAGGGATAGGTGCCCTCATGCTCGAGCGGGTTTTGAGTGGCGAGCACGTGGAAGGGCGCCGGCAAGTCGTGCGAGCGCCCCGAGACGGTGACGCGCCGCTCCTGCATCGCTTGCAGCAGCGCCGACTGGGTTCGCGGGCTCGCGCGGTTGATCTCGTCGGCCATCAGCAACTGGCAGAAGACCGGCCCCGGGATGAACCGAAAGGAGCGGCGGCCGGTCTCCGCCTCCTCCAGCACCTCCGATCCCAGGATGTCGGCGGGCATGAGGTCCGGCGTGCACTGGATGCGGCGGTCCTCCAGCCCGAGCACGGTGCCCAGGGTCTCCACCAGCCGGGTCTTGGCGAGGCCCGGCACCCCGTAGAGCAGGGCGTGGCCGCCGGCCAGCAAGGTGATCAGGGTCTGATCGATCACCTGTTGCTGACCGAATATGACTCGCGCGATGCTGGATCGGACCTGCGCCAAGCGGTGGCCCAGCGCCTCGATCTCGCGCGCAAGCTTCTCACCCGAATCGCGGGACTGGAATTGAGGATCGGTCATCGACAATGGGGTGTTCTCCCAATTGGAGCGTGTGACGGCGGTGCGAGCTGAGGACGAGTTGTGGAGCGAGGAGCGATGCCCGGGCCCGCGGAGCCTCTCATGAAGATGGATGCCGGGCCGCGCGCCGACCAGAGCGGCGATTCGAAGTCGGAGCGGAGAGTGATCGACTGCGGCGATCTCCACATGCGCATCGCTCGGGATGGGACATGGTTTTATCATGGGTCTCCGATCGGCCGCAAACCGCTGGTCAAGCTGTTCGCCTCGGTGCTGCGGAGGGAGCCCGACGGCTCCTATTGGCTGGTGACGCCGGTCGAGCGCGGCCGGGTCGAGGTCGAGGATGCGCCCTTCACGGCCGTGGAGCTGGCCTTCGAGGGCGAGGGAGCGGCGCGGGTTCTGCGCTTCCGCACCAATCTCGACGAATGGGTCGACGCCGGCCCGGACCGGCCCATACGGCTTGAGCCCGGAGATGCGCGCTCGGGCCCGAGACCCTATGTAATGGTGCGCGAGGGCTTGGAGGCTCTGATCCTGCGTCCGGTCTTCTACGAGCTGGTGGCGCTGGCGGAACCGAGTGGGACGGAGGGCCGGGAGTTGGGGGTATGGAGCCAGGGAGCGTTCTTCCCGCTGTCGGTCGCGAGCGGCCCCGGCTGACCCGCTTGGCCGTCGAGGCGTGCTTCCATCGCCCCGCCGGGCCGCCCCCGCCTGCGCCGGGCGGAGCCGAGGAGCTGGTGCGGCGGGGCGACCATTCCCTCAACCCCGATCTGGCGCTGGAGGGGCCGTTTTGGAGCGCGGCGGTGCTGATCCCGCTGATCGAGCGCAGCGAAGGGATCATGGTCATGCTCACGCAGCGCACGGCTCATCTGCATGTCCATGCCGGACAGATCTCCTTCCCCGGAGGGCGGGTGGATCCGGGCGATGCCGATGCGATGGCGGCGGCGTTGCGCGAGGCTGAGGAGGAGGTCGGCATTCCGCGCGCCAGCGTGATCGTCATCGGGCGCCTCGACACCTACTGGACGCGCACCGGCTTCGAGATCGTGCCGGTGGTCGGCTTCGTCGACCCGGCGGTCGAGCCGAGACCCGACCCCTTCGAGGTGGCGGAGGTCTTCGAGGTGCCGCTCGATTTCCTCGCCGATGCGGCCAACCATCAGCGCCAGTCGCGCGAGTTTCAGGGCCGGGTGCGCCACTTTTACGCCATGCCCTGGGAAGGGCGCACGATCTGGGGCGCGACCGCGGGTATGATCGTCAATCTTTCCGAGCTGTTGCGGGGGGCCGGGTGAGGGTCGCTTTGACGGTGCTTCTGCCGCTCTTGCTGCCGAGCATCATCTATTTCAGCTATGTCGCCCTGGCGCGCGAGGGTCCGCGAGACGCTCAGGCCGTGCCCTGGTTCTGGCTTCTGGTCTCCGGCCTGGCGCTGGCGCTGATCGCCTTCGTGTTCCTGTCGGTCTTCGAGGGGGCGGAGCCCGGCAGCGTCTATCATCCGCCGCGCGCGGTGGACGGGCGGATCGAACCCGGCTATTTCGGGCCGGAGGAAAATTCCGAGAACCCGTGAGCGCCGCCGTGAGCCCGACGGATCGCCTGCCGCTCCAGCCCTGGATGACGGCGCCGGAGACGCAAGCGGTACTGGCGGCGCTGGGCGCGGGGGGCGCGGAGCTGCGCTTCGTCGGCGGCTGCGTGCGCGACGCGGTCGCCGGGCGGCCCATCGGGGATATCGACATCGCCACGCCCGAGCCGCCGGAGCTGGTCATCCGCCGGCTTGAGGAGGCGGGGCTCAAGGCGGTTCCGACCGGCATCGATCATGGCACCGTCACCGCCGTCGCCCGCGGGCGACCGTTCGAGGTCACCACGCTTCGCCGCGATGTCGAGACCTTCGGGCGCCGGGCGCGGATCGCCTATACCGACGACTGGCGCGAGGACGCGGCGCGCCGCGATCTCACGATCAACGCCCTCTCCTGCACGCCCGAGGGACGGCTCTACGATTACTTCGGCGGGCTTGAGGATCTGGCCGAGGGGCGCGTGCGCTTCGTCGGAGATCCGCGCCAGCGCATCGCTGAGGATCGCCTCAGGCTGCTCCGTTTCTTCCGCTTCATGGCCTGGTACGGCCGCGACGGCGCCGACCCTGGAGGCCTTGCCGCCGCCATCGCCGCCGCGCCCGAGCTGGCGCAGCTTTCGGGCGAGCGCATTCAGGGGGAGATGCTGAAGCTGCTGTCCGCGCCCAATCCGGCCCAAGCGCTCGCGCTGATGGCCGAAGGCGGCGTGCTTGGCCATGCGATGCTCTCCAGATTCAGTCTGCGGCGGCTCGCCGCCCTGATCGAGGCCGAGGCGATCGCCGGATTTCCCGCCGATCCGGTTCGCCGTCTCGGCGCGCTCCTCGACGAAGGAGAGGCGGGCGTGCGGCGCGTCGCCGAGCGCTGGCGTCTCGCCAATGCCGATCGGGACCGCCTCCTGGCGACGGCCGCCGCCGATCTCGCCTTGTCGCCGGGGATGCCCCCGCAGGCGCTGCGCCGTGCGCTCTATCGGGTCGGGTCCGCGCGATGGCCGGACCTGGTCCTTGCCGCCTGGGCCGAAGCTCTGGCGGAGGGGCGGGCCGGCGCGCCCAAAGGCTGGATCGAGCTTCTGACGATGCCGGAGCGCTGGACGCCGCCGACATTGCCCGTCAAGGGTCGAGACCTGGTCAAGCTTGGTCTCCCGCCGGGCCCCGAGATCGGCGATCTGATGGCGAAGCTGGAGGCCTGGTGGATCGAAGAGGATTTCGCGCCCGACCGCCAGGCCTGTCTGGACTGGGCGGCGCGGCGGACGGGCCGGCCCGGACCTTAGATCGAGGTGCCGCCGGCGTCAGCCGGCTGAAGCTGAGGTGTTCGTCATCGTGTCCACCCAGCCGAACACCGTGGAGAAGAGATCCCCAGCCACCGCCCAGATGGTGGCGACGATCAGTCCCAGCCCAATCACATGGATCGCCATCACCGGCGCCGAGATCGCGACGATCGCGATCAACGGACGGACGAATCCAATCCTTTTTTTCTCCATATGAGGCCCCCTCTTCTCGATCTCGCCGCTTCGCCCGAGCGGAAACGTGCCGGGAGCGACCCGAAAGAATATTCGCATAT
>DATIDB010000209.1:0-2744 GCA_035456545.1 Alphaproteobacteria bacterium
CCTCGATGAAGGTGAGGTCGAAGCCCTCCGCCCCGCACCAGCCGATCAGCCGATCGACTTCGTCCTCGTTCACGCCCTTGAGCGCGACCGTGTTGATCTTGATCTTGAGGCCCGCCTGGTTGGCGGCCTCGATCCCGGCGAGGACCTTCTCCAGCTTGCCCCAGCGCGTGATCGCCGCGAACTTCGCCGGATCGAGCGTGTCGAGCGAGACATTGACGCGACGCAGGCCCGCCTCGCGCAGGGCCTCGGCATGGCGCGCGAGCTGGCTGCCGTTGGTGGTCACGGTGAGCTCGTCCAACGCCCCGGTCTTCAGGTGCCGCCCCAGGCTCTTGAACAGCGTCACGATGTCGCGCCGCACCAGGGGCTCGCCGCCCGTGAGGCGCAGCTTGCGCACGCCCAGGGCCACGAAGGCCGAGCAGACGCGGTCCAGCTCCTCAAGGCTCAGGATTTCGGATTTCGGCAGGAAGGTCATGTCTTCCGCCATGCAGTATGCGCAGCGGAAGTCGCAGCGGTCGGTGACCGAAACCCTGAGATAGGTGATCTCGCGTCCGAACGGGTCGCGCATGCTGCCGGCGGCTCGGGTCCTTGGGGCCTCTCGAGGCCCTAAGATAGGAACTGCAGAGCGACTTGTCGCCCCCCTTGAAGATTAGGGACATAGGCCCTTTCAGCTCAAGAGCAGGGCGTCGTCGGCCAGCCGCTCGCCCCGGACCCTTTCAAACAGGGCGACAAGGTCTGGCACATCCATGGCCCGGCGCTCGGCCCCGGCGATGTCGAGCACCACCCTGCCTTCGTGCATCATCAATATGCGCGTTCCGCAATCGAGCGCCTGGCGCATGCTGTGGGTCACCATGAGGGCGGTCAGGCCGCCTTCCGCGACCAGCTTGCGGGTGAGATCGAGCACGAAGGCGGCGATGCGCGGGTCCAGCGCGGCGGTGTGCTCGTCCAGGAGCAGGATGCGCATGGGCGCAAGCGTCGCCATGATGAGGCTCACCACCTGCCGCTGGCCGCCGGAAAGCAGGCCGATCCGATCGGAGAGGCGGCGCTCCAGTCCCAGGCCGAGCGGTTCCAGCCGCTCCATGAACCGTGCGCGGGCGGTGCGGTCGATCGCCAGGGAAAGGCCGCGCCTCCGGCCGCGCCCGAAGGCGAGGGCGAGGTTCTCCTCGACCGTCAGCGCCTCGCAGGTGCCCGCGAGCGGATCCTGGAAGACGCAGGCGATGAGCGCGGCGCGCCGCGCGGCCGGCCAGCGCGTCACCTCCTGCCCGTCGATGGCGAGGGATCCGCGATCGATCTCCACCTCGCCTGCGATGGCGTTGAGGAGCGTGGTCTTGCCCGCCCCGTTGCTGCCGATGACGGTGACGAACTCCCCCGCCGGGATGGCAAGGTCGATGCCGGCGAGCGCCACCGTCTCGAGCGGCGTCCCCCTGCCGAACGTGACCGTGAGCCCTCGCGCCTCGATCATCGTCCGCCGCTCCGCTGGAAGAGCGCGCGGAAGCGCCGACGCTCGCCCGGAAGCACCATGGCCAGCGCGACCAGGATCGCGGTGAGGAGGTTCAGGTCCTGCGCCTGCAGGCCGAGCACATCGGCATTGAGCGCGAGCGCGACGGCGAGCCGGTAGAGGATCGAGCCGAGGATGCAGCCGAGCGTCGCCAGCGCGATGCCGCGGCCCGGCACCACCGCCTCGCCCAGGATGACGGCGGCGAGGCCGACCACGATCACGCCCACGCCCATGGAGATGTCGGCGCTGCCCTGGCTCTGCGCGAAGAGCGCGCCGGCGAGGGCGACCAAGGCGTTGCTCAAAGCCATGCCGGAGAGGATCAGCCGGTCGGTCGAGATGCCAAGCGCGCGCGAGAGGCGGGGATTGGCTCCGGTCGCGCGGATGGCCAGGCCGATCTCGGAGGCGAGGAAGCGGTCGACCAGAAGCTTTGCGGCGGCCACGACGATGAGGAACAGGACCGGCGCCAGCCAGTAGGAGGGCAGGGGCAAGGCCTCCAGCGGCGTCAGCACCGTTTCGTCGCCCAAGAGCGCGACGTTCGGCCGGCCCATGATCCTGAGGTTGATCGAGTAAAGCGCGATCATGGTCAGGATCGAGGCGAGCAGGTGCAGGATCTTCAAGCGCACATTGAGCCAGGCGGTCACCAGGCCCGCGAGCGCTCCGGCGAGCGCCGCGATCAGGCTGGCGAGGTAAGGGTTGACGCCGGAGACGATCAGCGTCGCCGCGACGGCCGCGCCCAAGGGGAAGCTCCCGTCCACGGTGAGGTCCGGGAACTGCAGCACGCGGAAGGAGAGGAACACTCCGAGCGCGACGAGGCCGAAGACGAGCCCGATCTCGATCGCGCCGAGGAAGGCGATGAGGCTCATGGAATCTTCTCCCTCCCCCCATGCGGGGGAGGGTTGGGGAGGGGGGTATGATCAGATCCCAGAGGACAGAAGCCGGATGTCAGGGCGTGCGTCTGGATATCTGTCATCTGACACCTGGTCTCAGGGAATCACCCCCCACCCTGACCCTCCCCCGCAAGGGGACTTTTGCAAACCTCCTCTCCTTCGAGGCTCGGCTATCGCCTCGCACCTCAGGATGAGGAGGTTTTCTTAGGTTTCCTCACCCTGAGGTGGCCGCGAAAGCGGCCCTCGAAGGGCGAGGAAACCCATTACGCAAAGGTCCCGCAAGGGGGGAGGGGAACATGGGCGTGCCGCTTCGAGTATCTTCTCAGCAACGCGGAAGGCGTCGCCCCTACTGCACCACCGTC
>DATIDB010000210.1:0-6197 GCA_035456545.1 Alphaproteobacteria bacterium
GCGATCCGTCCCGCCGCCCAATCCGCCTTGGCCTGATCGATCCGCTCCCGCCTCGAGCTGACGAAGTTCCACCAGATATGCCGCTCACCCAGGGGCTCGCCGCCAAGCAGCATGACGGTGCTCGGTTCGCGCGCGATCAGGGCCGGATCGCTCCGCGCCGCCACCACGAGCATCTGGCCGGGGTGGTAGCTGCGGCCATCGACCTCGACCTTGCCGCTGACGACATAGGCCGCGCGCTCGGCGATGCCGGAAGGCAGCGCGGCCTTGGCGCCGGGCTCGATCTCGAGATGCAGGTAGAAGAGGGGCGAATGGGTGCGCACCGCGTTCTTGAGGCCATAGGCTTCGCCCGCGATCAGGCGCCCGCGCACGCCGCGCTCCTCCAGGACCGGCAGGTCCTCGATCCCGTAATGGGCGAAGGCGGGCTCGGTTTCCTCGGCTGCCTCGGGAAGGGCCACCCAGGCCTGCAGCCCATGCAGATCGCCGCCCGCCTCGCGCATCGGATCGAAGCGCTCGGAATGGGTGATGCCGCGCCCGGCCGTCATCCAGTTGACCTCGCGGGGGCGGATCGGCTGCTCCACGCCGAGGCTGTCGCGATGCATGATCCCGCCGGCGAAGAGATAGGTCACCGTCGAAAGGCCGATATGCGGGTGCGGGCGCACATCGGCGCTGCGCGGCACATTCGGGGGAAAGCGGATCGGCCCGATATGGTCGAGGAAGATGAACGGCCCGACCATCCGCCGCTTTGCGAAAGGCAGGACGCGCCCGACCTCGAAATCGCCGAGCGATCGCCGCCGCGCCTCGATCACCATCTCCAGCATGAATCAGGCCCTCCCTCGTGCGTATCGCAGTCAAATGGGGTGCGGGAGAGGCGGTCGGCAAGCCCGCGGGGGCGTGGTGGGCGCCTGCTACCTCGCCCCGTGCGATCTACAGAGGAGATCTATCCCCGCCGCAGCAGCATGATGCATTGCTCGCCGAACCAGTTGGCCAGCCGCATCGACCCCAGCGCCTTGGCGCGCCCCCGCGAATCCAGGACCAGCGCGCGCTCGATGGTGAGGCCCAGCTCGGCGGCGAGATCCTCGAAATCCAGGATCGTGCAGAGATGGATGTTCGGGGTCGCGTACCAGTCGTCGGGCAGGGAGGGCGTGTTCGGCATCCGCCCTCCATGGAAGAGGCGCCAGCGAACGCGCCAATGGCCGAAATTGGGGAAGGAGACGATGGCCCGCCGGCCGATCCGCACCAGCTCCTCCAGCACCTTGCGCGGCGCGCGCGTGGCTTGCAGCGTCTGGCTCAGCACGGCCACGTCGAAGGCGTCGCTCGGATAGTCCTTGAGATCGGTGTCGGCATCGCCCTGGATCACCGAAAGACCGCGCGCGACGCAGGCATTGACCCCCGCCTGACTCAGCTCGATTCCGCGTCCGTCCGCGCCCAGCTCATGCACGAGATATTCGAGCAGCGCCCCGTCGCCGCAGCCGACATCGAGCACGCGCGCGCCGGGCGGGATCATCTCGGCGATGAGGGCGAGGTCGCGGCGCAGCGGCGCCCCGCTCCGCCGGGCGCGGGGCTTGAGGATCTCCGCCGCGCTCATTTCAGGCCCCGATGCGCCGCCGAACCGGCGAGGAACCCCGCCAGCGTCTTGGCGAATTCCGGCTCCTCCAGGAGAAAGGCGTCGTGCCCCTTGTCGCTCTCGATCTCGACGAAGCTGACATTGGCCGCGACCGCATTGAGGCTGTGCACGATGGCCCGGCTCTCCGAGGTCGGGAAGAGCCAGTCGCCGGTGAAGGAGACGAGGCAGAAGCGCACCGGCGTGCCGCGAAAGGCGTTGGCCAGCACCCCCCCGTACTCGGCCGCGAGGTCGAAATAGTCCATCGCGCGCGTCAAATAGAGATAGGAGTTGGCGTCGAACCGCTCGACGAAGCTCGATCCCTGGTAGCGCAAGTAACTCTCGACCTGGAAATCGGCCTCGAAGCCGTAGGTCACCCGCGTCCGGTCCTGCAGGTTGCGCCCGAACTTCTGGTGCAGCGCCGCCTCGGAGAGATAGGTGATGTGCGCGGCCATGCGCGCCACCGCCAGGCCCCGGCGCGGATTGCGGCCCTCGCTCAGGTAATCGCCGTGGCACCAGTCCGGATCGGCCATGATCGCCTGCCGCCCGACCTCGTGAAAGGCGATGTTCTGCGCCGAATGGCGCGCGCCGGTCGCGATCGGCACGGCGGCGAAGACACGGGTCGGATAGTTCGCCGCCCATTGCAGCACCTGCATGCCGCCCATCGAGCCGCCGGTGACGCAGAACAGCTTCTCGATGCCGAGATGGTCGATCAGCAGCTTCTGCGCCCGCACCATGTCGGCGACGGTGATGACCGGGAAGGACAAGCCATAGGGCTTGCCCGTCGCCGGATTGGGATCGCGGGGACCCGTGGTGCCCATGCAGGCCCCGAGAACGTTCACGCAGATGACGAAAAAGCGGTCGGTGTCGATCGGCTTGCCGGGGCCGACCATGGTCTCCCACCATCCTGGCTTGCCGGTCACCGGATGGGTCTCGGCGACGAACTGGTCGCCGGTCAGCGCATGGCAGACGAGGATCGCGTTGGCGCGCTCCGCATCCAGCCGCCCATAGGTCTGGTAGGCGATGGTGAAGGGCCCGAGCTCGGCGCCGGAATCCAGCACGAGCGGCGCCTCGCGCCCGAACTCGACGCGATGGCCGGGGAGCGAAGCGGCATGCGCGAGGTTCGGTGGTCGGTGCTGAGGCGCGCTCATGAATTGAAACCGCGGGGCCGGCCGCCCCCGCCCGTCAGGAGGGCGGCGGGGGGCGCCGGAATCGGGCCGTAGCTAATGGGCGTCGGGCGCGGAGTGTCAATGTTTTCTTTGCTTTTCGATGCCCGAGCGACTATCACTTCCGCGCCCTTTTTCCAGGCTTTCCCAGCGCAGATGTCCGCCGCTCAGAACCCCTTGTCCGAGCTGCGCCGCCAGATCGACGAGATCGACACGGCGCTGCACGACCTGATCATGCGGCGCACCGAGGTGGTGCAGGAGATCGCCGCCGTGAAGGGTCGGACCAACGGCGCGGCCTTCCATCTGCCCGGCCGCGAGGCGGAGGTGATCCGCCGGCTGGTCCGCCGCCACCGGGGCCCCTTCCCGAAGCCGGCGCTGGTGCGGATTTGGCGCGAGATGATCTCGGCGCTGATCCGCCTGCAGGGGCCGTTCGCGGTGGCCGTCTACGCACCGGACGACCGGCTCGCCTATTGGGACTTGGCGCGCGACCATTACGGCGCCCTCACCCCCATCGTTGCGCATGCCTCCACCGGTCAGGTGGTGAGCGCCGTCACCGAGGGCGCGGCCGCGATCGGCATCCTGCCCATGCCCGAGCAGGACGAGCGCGGCCCCTGGTGGCGCGCCCTCGTCGGCAACGATCCGAAGCTGCTGCCGCGCGTGGTGGCGCGTCTTCCCTTCGGGGCGGGCGCGGCAAGGGGCGTGCCGCGCGAGGCGCTGGCCATCAGCCTCGGGCAGCCCGAAAGCACCGGCCACGACCGTTCGCTGCTGGTCATCGAGACCCGCCGCGAAATCAGCCGCAGCGCGCTCAAATCGACACTGACCGCCCTCGGCTTCGAGCCGGCCCTCCTGCAGGCCCGGCGCGAGCCCTCCGGCTCCGACCGGCGCCTCTATCTGATCGAGATCGCCGGCTTCAGCGATGCCGAGGATCCGCGCCTGCCGCGCCTGGTCGAGGAGCACCGCGAGGATGTGGCCCAGGTCTGGCGGATCGGCGGCTATGCGGTGCCGCTCACGGCCGAGGAGCTCGGCCTGCCGAAGCGCGCCTGAGGGCCATCGGGCCAAGCGAAGCCAAGCCATGCCCCCGCAACCCCGTCCCGGGATTCTAGAGATCGCGCCCTATATCGGCGGCGAGGCGCGCATTCCCGGCATCGAGCGCCCGATCCGCCTCGCCTCGAACGAGAACCCGTTCGGCGCGAGCCCGGCCGCCATCGCCGCCTATCACGCCGCCGCCGCTGAGCTGAACCGCTATCCCGACGGCAGCGCCGCGGCGCTGCGCGAGGCAATCGGCCGCGCCCACGGCCTCGATCCGGAGCGCATCGTTTGCGGCGCCGGCTCGGACGAGCTCCTCCATCTCCTGGTGCGCGGCTATGCGGGACCGGGCGATGAAGTGCTGGTCAGCCGCCACGGCTTCCTGGTCTATCCGATCGCCGCGCGCGCGGCCGGGGCCACGCCCGTCGATGCGCCCGAGCCGGCGCTGAAGGCGGATGTGGACGCGCTTCTCGCCCGCGTCACCCCGCGCACGCGCCTCGTCCTTCTTTCCAATCCGAGCAACCCGACCGGCAGCCATCTGACGCCCGCGGAAATCGAGCGGCTGCGGGAGGGCCTGCCTGAGGATGTGCTGCTCGTGCTCGACGCCGCCTATGCGGAATACGTCACCGAGCCCGATTACGAGCCGGGCGCGGCGCTCGTCGGCCGCCACCAGGCGGTGGCGATGACGCGCACCTTCTCGAAGATCTATGGCCTCGCGGCGTTGCGCCTCGGCTGGGTCTATGCGCCGCCCGCCATCGTCGATGTGCTGAACCGGCTGCGCGGCCCATTCAACGTGCCCGGGCCGACGCAGGCGGCGGGCATCGCCGCGCTGGGCGACCGCGACTTCCTCGAGCGCTGCCGCGCGCACAATCAGCGCTGGCGGAGCTGGCTCGTTGAGGAGCTGCGCAAGGCCGGTCTCACGGCCCATCCCAGCCTGTGCAATTTCGTTCTGGCCGAGTTTCCGGCCGAGCACGGCCGCGACGCGGCCGCCGCGCTTGCCTTCCTCAAGAGCCGCGGCATCCTGGTGCGAGGCATGGGCGCCTACCGGCTGCCGAACTGCTTGAGGATCACCATCGGCACGGAGGAGGAGATGCGGGCGACCGCCTCCGCCCTGGCCGAGTTCACGACGGCCTGAAGGGAGGGCCACGCATCCATGGCCAAACCGGCCCTGTTCCAGCGCCTCGCCCTGATCGGGGTCGGGTTGATCGGCTCCTCGATCGCGCGCATCGCGCGGCGCGAGGGCATCGCCGCCGAGATCGTCGGCGCGGATATCAGCGCAAAGGCGCGCGCGGAGCTAAACGAGCTGAATCTCTGCGACCGCATCGTCGCCGAAGCCGCAGAGGCGGCGAAGGGCGCCGATCTCGTCCTGGTCTGCACGCCGATCGGCGCCTATGCGCAAGTCGGCGAGGCGATCCAGGCGCATCTGAAGCCGGGCGCGATCTTGAGCGATGTCGGCTCGGTGAAGCAGGCGGTGATCCGCGACCTCGCCCCCTTCGTGCCTCAGGGCGTCGAGTTCATTCCGGGCCATCCCGTCGCGGGGACCGAGCATTCGGGCCCGAAATCCGGCTTTGCCGAGCTGTTCCAGGGACGCTGGTGCATCCTCACGCCGCCGCCGGGCGCGGAAGCGGGTGCGGTGGAAAAGCTCGCCGAGTTCTGGCGTCGCGCCGGGAGCATGGTCGAGACCATGGAGCCGGCCCATCACGACCAGGTGCTGGCGATCACCTCGCACTTGCCGCACCTGATCGCCTACACGATCGTCGGCACGGCCTTCGGCCTGGAGGAATCCACCCGGCGCGAGGTGATCAAGTTCTCGGCCTCGGGTTTCCGCGATTTCACCCGGATCGCCGCCTCCGATCCGGTGATGTGGCGCGACATCTTCCTCAACAACCGCGAGGCGATTTTGGAGATGCTGGGCCGGTTCACCGAGGACCTGACGGCGCTGCAGCGGGCGATCCGCTGGGGCGAGGGCGAGGCCTTGCAGGATCTGTTCACTCGCACCCGCGCGATCCGGCGCTCCATCATCGAGGCCAAGCAGGCCTGAGCCGTCCCGCGCGCGCACTCACAAGGTCTTCAGCGACGGCACGGCTCCCAGGGGCTTGCCGCCGACGGACAAGAGACCGTCTTTCGCGCTGATCGGCACGATCAGCTCCGAAGGGTTGCCGTCGCGCGGCGGCCGGATGAAGGGCGCCGTCCAGCGCCGCACCAGGGTGCCGACGAACGGCGCGATCGCGCCGCTTCGCTCCAACTCGCCGAGCTTCTCCTCGAATGAGGCGGAGGCGAGCGTCGGGGCGCCCTCGGGCCGCAGCTCGGAATCGAAGCCGCCGCTGCCGGTCGCGGTCAGCGTGATCCCGCCCCATTCCAAGGTGAGATCGCGCAAGGTGACGACGCCGCCGGCATTAGCCCAG
>DATIDB010000211.1:0-5261 GCA_035456545.1 Alphaproteobacteria bacterium
CGACATCGACTGGGCCATCGCGCAGGCGCGACGGCGCTCCACGGCGCCCGACCGCACGGTCTATGATTTCCTGCATCGGGTGCTGACGGCCGATGCGGCGACGGGAGCCGGGCGCAGCTATGCACGCCGCGAGCTATCGCGCTTCGCCATGCGCTTCCAGCAATACACCGGCCCCGCCATGGCCAAGGGGCTGGAGGACACCGCCTTCTATCGCTTCAACCGTCTGCTTTCGCTGAATGAGGTGGGCGGCGATCCCCGCCGCTTCGGCGTCACCCCGGCGGCCTTCCACCACTTGATGAAGGAAAGATCGACGCGCTGGTCCCGAACGATGCTCGCCACCGCCACGCACGACACCAAGCGCGGGGAGGATGTCCGCGCCCGGCTCAATCTTCTCTCGGAGCTGACGGACCCCTGGCGCGACCATGTCCGCCGCTGGGCTCGGCTCAATCGGCGTCGCAAGACGTTCATCGACGGAGCGCCCGCTCCGGACGCGAACGACGAGTATCATCTCTACCAGGTCCTGCTCGGCTCCTGGCCGCTGGAGCTGTCCTGGCCCGATCCGCTCGATGCCGGCGCGCTCGATGACTATCGCGCGAGAATGTGCGGCTATGCGATCAAGGCCCTGCGCGAGGCGAAGGAGGCGACGAGCTGGGCCAATCCGGACGAGGCCTATGAGCGGGCGATGACCGACTTTGTCGGCCGGATCCTGGATGCCTCGCGGCGAAACCTTTTCCTCGACGATTTTCGTCCCTTCGCCACGCGCCTCGCCGCGCTGGGAATGGTCAACGGCTTGGCGCAGAAGGCGGTGACGCTTGCCGCTCCCGGGGTCCCGGACCTTTATCAGGGGACGGAGCTTTGGGATTTCAGCCTCGTCGATCCCGACAACCGGCGGCCCGTGGACTACGCCTTGCGCCGGCGGCTTCTGGATTCGCTGCCGACGATCGAGGGGCCGCGCTCCGCCGACGCGGTGCGCCGGCTCTATGACGACTGGCGCAGCGGGGCGGTGAAGCTGCATCTGGTCGCGCGCATGCTGGACCTGCGCCGCCGCCAGGAGCTTCTGTTCAAGGAGGGCGGCTATCAGGCGCTGGAGACCGCCGGGACCCGGGCGGAGGCGCTCTTCGCCTTCGCCCGGAGCGGCGAAGGGCAGGGGACCGCTCTCATCCTGGCCGTGCCGCGCCTCGTCGGCAGCCTGTGGTCGGACGAGCCGCCGCCTTTGGGCCAGCCGAGCTGGGGGGATACCGCAGTCGTGCTGCCGCCCGAGCTGGCGCGCCCCGGCGTGAATTGGTTGACCGGCGAGGCGATCCGCCCGGTCGAGCGCGGGGCTTCGGCTGTCTTCACCGCGCCCGAGCTGTTCGCAACCCTGCCCGTGGCGGCGATTCTGCTTTAGGCGGGCTCTCGGATGCCGATGACCATCAGGGACGAGCGGCCGGGAGAGGAGCCCGCCATCCGCGAACTGGTCGAGGCGGCCTTCTGCGGCAGCGCCGAGGCGGATCTTGTCGATCGCCTCCGGACCGATGGCGATGCCGTCCTCGTGCGCGTTGCGGTAGAGGAGAGGACCATCCTCGGCATTATCGTCTTTTCCCGGTTGACCGCGCCGTTCCGGGCGCTCGCCCTGGCGCCGCTCGCCGTCCGGCCCGATCGGCAGGGGAGGGGCATCGGCAGCCGATTGGTCGCAGATGGGCTGACGCGCGCCGGCGAGCTTGGATGGGACGGCGTATTCGTCCTCGGCGAGCCGCGTTTTTATGGCCGATTTGGCTTCGATACGGCATTGGCCGAGGGCTTCCGGTCGCCCTACGATGGCCCCCACCTGATGGCGCTCTCCCTTGCCCGAACCCTCCCGGCGACCGAGGGCCGACTCGACTACCCGCCGGCCTTCGCCGCCCTCGGTTGAACGCGCAGGAGCCCCTTACCCTACTCCCGCTCTTGGCAACCCGCGCGGCCTAGGGCATGTTGCGGCCGCTTCGGCGGAGCGTCACCCGCCGGAAAAGCCTGACCTTAGGGAGACGATCGGCCGATGAAGATCGCGGTGCTGAAGGAGCGTCGGCCCGAGGAGACGCGGGTCGCCGCCTCGCCCGACACCGTCAAGAAGCTGGTGCAGCTCGGCGCCTCGGTCTCGGTGGAGACGGGCGCAGGGGAGTTCGCCGCCTTCTCCGATGCCGCCTACGAGGCGGCGGGAGCCACCATCGCTCCCGATTTCGCCACCGCGCTCGCCAATGCCGATGTCGTCCTGAAGGTGCAACGTCCGCTCGCCGGGGAGGATGGGGCGCCGGACGAGCTGGGCGCGATGAAGCAGGGGGCGGTGCTGGTCGGCATCCTGCAGCCGCATGCCGATCGCGCCCTGATCGACGGTTATGCGCGGCGCGGCGTCACCGCCTTCGCCATGGAGTTCCTGCCGCGCATCACCCGCGCGCAGACCATGGACGTCCTCTCCTCGCAGGCCAACCTCGCCGGCTACCGCGCCGTTCTGGAAGCGGCGAACGAGTTCGGCCGCGCCTTCCCGATGATGATGACGGCGGCCGGAACGGTCGCTCCGGCGCGGGTGGTGGTGCTCGGCGCCGGCGTGGCCGGTCTGCAGGCGATCGCGACCGCGCGTCGGCTGGGCGCCGTCGTCTCCGCCTTCGACGTGCGCCGCGCGGCAAAGGAGCAGGTGGAGAGCCTGGGCGCGAGCTTCATCGAGGTCGACGAGGCGGTCGACGCCGAGACCAAGGCGGGCTATGCCCGCGAGATGGACGAGGCCTATCGCAAGAAGCAGGAGGCGAGGCTCGCGGAGGCCCTGAAGAAGCAGGACATCGCCGTCTGCACCGCCCTCATCCCCGGCCGCCCGGCGCCGCGGCTTATCACCGAGGCGATGGTGAAGGACATGAAGCCCGGCTCGGTCATCGTCGATATGGCGGTGGAGCAGGGTGGGAATTGCGAGCTTTCGGAGCGGGGCAAGGTCGTGACCCGCCACAACGTGCGCATCGTCGGCTACCCGAACCTGCCAGGGCGCATCCCGGTCGATTCCAGCCATCTCTACGCGCGTAACCTTCTCAGCTTCCTCGGCCTCATCATCGACAAGGATGCGAAGGAGCTGAAGATCGACTGGAACGACGAGATCATCGCCGCCACCGTGCTGACGCGGGACAACCGCATCGTGCATCCGGCGCTGGGCGGCTGAGGAGGATTGACGGATGGATCCCGAGGATATCTCCGAACGCGCCGAGACCCTTGCCGACGAGGCGGAACGCCTGTCCGACGCCGCGCAGGGCCTCGCCAACGACGCCGCCCGGCTGGTCATCGAGACCAGCCAGGCGCACGGCCTCGATCCGCTGGTGTTCGGCGTCACCGTGCTCGTGCTGGCCGTCTTCGTCGGCTACTACGTGGTCTGGCGTGTCACGCCCGCGCTGCACTCGCCGCTGATGGCAGTCACCAACGCGATCTCCAGCGTGATCATCGTCGGGGCCCTGATCGCCGCCGGCCCCTCCGAGCTGAGCACGGCGAAGATCCTGGGCTTCCTCGCGGTGATCCTCGCCTCGGTGAACATCTTCGGCGGCTTCATCGTCACGCAGCGCATGCTGCAGATGTTCCGCAAGAAACAGCGCTGACGGCCGGAAGGGATCAATGACATGAGCGAGACCCTGACCGCGCTGGCTTATCTGGTGGCCGCCGTCTGCTTCATCATGGCCCTGCGGGGGCTGTCGAGCCCCGAGACATCGCGCGCCGGCAACATCTACGGCATGGTCGGCATGGCCATCGCCATCGTGACCACGCTTCTGCTTCCTGAGGTCGAGAGCTATTGGCTGATCCTGATCGGGATCGTCATCGGCGGGGCGATCGGCACGGCGATCGCGCTGCGCATCCAGATGACCGCGCTGCCGCAGCTCGTCGCCGCCTTCCACAGCCTGGTCGGCATGGCCGCGGTCTTCGTCGCCGCCGCGGCCTTCCTCTATCCCGAGGCTTACGGCATCGGCGTGGAGGGCGACATCCGGCGCGCGAGCCTCGTCGAGATGAGCCTCGGCACCGCGATCGGCGCCGTCACCTTCTCCGGCTCGGTCGTTGCCTTCGCCAAGCTGCAGGGGCTGGTCAGCGGCAAGCCGCTCGTCTTCCCGGGACAGCACCTCCTCAATGCCGCGCTCGGCGTGCTCCTGATCGCGCTCATCGTCTGGTTCGTTTCCGACCAGCCGCCGGCGGCGTTCTGGCTGCTGACGCTGCTTGCCTTCGCGCTCGGCTTCCTCATCATCGTGCCGATCGGCGGGGCCGACATGCCGGTCGTGATCTCGATGCTGAACTCCTATTCGGGCTGGGCGGCCTGCGGCATCGGTTTCACGCTGGAGAACAGCCTCCTCATCATCACCGGGGCCCTGGTCGGCTCCTCCGGCGCGATCCTCAGCTACATCATGTGCAAGGGGATGAACCGCTCGATCTTCAACGTGATCCTCGGCGGCTTCGGCACCGAGAGCGGGGCGGTCGCGGCGGGCGCGTCGAACCGGTCGGTCAAGAGCGGCAGCGCGGAGGACGCGGCGTTCCTGATGAAGAACGCGCGCAAGGTGATCATCGTGCCGGGCTACGGCATGGCGGTGGCGCAGGCACAGCACGCGCTTCGCGAGATGGCGGACCTCCTCAAGGCGGAGGGCGTCGAGATCAAATACGCGATCCACCCGGTCGCCGGGCGCATGCCGGGCCACATGAACGTGCTGCTCGCGGAAGCCAACGTCCCCTATGACGAGGTCTTCGAGCTGGAGGACATCAACCGCGAATTCTCCACATCCGACGTCGCCTTCGTCATCGGCGCCAACGATGTGACCAACCCCGCCGCCAAGACGGACAAATCCAGCCCGATCTACGGCATGCCGGTCCTGGACGTGGAGAACGCCAAGACGGTGCTGTTCGTCAAGCGATCCATGGCCTCGGGCTATGCGGGCGTCGAGAACGAGCTCTTCTTCCGCGACAACACCATGATGCTCTTCGGCGACGCCAAGAAGATGTGCGAGGAGATCGTCAAGGGATTCTGAGCCATCCGGACCGAGGGCCCCGCGTCACGGCGAAGGCGGGTCGGTCAACCCACGTCACACTTATTGAGTTTTCCGCCGTCTGGCTTCAGCATAGGGCGCCTGGGGCGATGTGAATTGAGGGGGATTTCGACCGAGTTTCGCAGGACCAAACGGCTGATCGCCGATGTTTCCCATGAAGCTCCACCACCCGATGATCCCCGACCAGGGCTGCGCCGACCCGCAGGGCAAAATGCGCTTCCGGCGAAAGCGCGCATGGTTGCAGCCCAGCTT
>DATIDB010000212.1:0-2106 GCA_035456545.1 Alphaproteobacteria bacterium
CTGCTCGGGCCAGAGCACGCGCTCGGGGTTGGTGAGGCGGAAGCGCGAGAGGTCGGGCCCGGCCTCCTTCGGCTTCGGGGCTTGCCTGGACGCGCGTTTGGGCGAGGACGCCGCCCGAGCCGCCGTCCGGCGCTTGCCCGCGCCCGGTTTCGCCGCGGGTTTTCCCGAAGAGGCCTCGCCCGGGTCCTGAGGGACCTCGAGAATCACCTCGCGCCCCTCGCGGTCGAGTCTCAGGCCCTTGAAGGAGGGATGGCGCAGGACGCCATCGCGGGTCCATTCGGTGAATTCGATCTCCGCCACCAGCTCGGGCTCGACCCAGGTCGCGTTGCGCTCGCGCGGCGGATTTGCGAAGGGCGGGGTCTTGCGCACCAGCTTCTTCAGCCGCTTGTTGAGATCGCTCAGCAGCATGTCGCTGAATCCGGTGCCGACCTTGCCGGCATAGAGAAGCCGGCCGCTTCCGGGTTTCTCGTAATAGCCGACATGGAGCGCTCCCAAGGCCTCGCGCGCGCCCTTGCCCTTGGTGAATCCGCCGATCGCCAGCTCCTGCCGGTTGAGGCATTTGGCCTTCAGCCAGTCGCCGATGCGCCCGGAGCGGTGCGGGCGGTCGCGCCGCTTGGAGACAACGCCTTCGAGGCCGATGCGGCAGGCCTGCTTCAGGAAGTCGGGACCTTGCCCGTCCACATGGTCGCTGAAGCGGATGCGCCCCTCATCGGCCGAGGGCACAAGCTCGCGCAGGACCTCCTTGCGCCTCTCCAGCGTCACTTGCGTCAAGTCGCAGCGATCGAGGTGCAGGATGTCGAAGGCGAAATAGAGCATCTCCGAATCGTCCCCCCGGCTCAGCGCCTGTTGCAGCGCCTCGAAGCTGGAGGCGCCGTTCTCCTTGAGCACGACGATCTCGCCGTCGATGAGGGCCTGATTGACGGGAAGCTCCTTCAGCGCGTCGGCGACGGACTGGAACTTCCTCGTCCAGTCGTTGCCGCTGCGGGTCAACAGCTTGACGCGCCCGGTCTCCAGCCGCGCCAGGGCGCGATAGCCGTCGAACTTGATCTCATGCAGCCAGCGATCGCCGCGCGGAGCGTCGTCCACCAGCGTCGCCAGCTCCGGCTCGATCCAGTCGGGCAGCGCGCCCTTGCGCGCGCCCGGGAGCTCGGCGGGATCGGAGTGGCCGCGATTCGATCGCCAGACACGGTCCTTCTCGGTCGCGATCTGCTCGATCCCGCGCCCGGTCGCGACGCTCTCGGGCGCCTCGTCGACCACGCTGAAGTCCTCGCTGGCCAGCTCGTCGCGCTCCTTGATGAGGAGCCAGTTCTTGCCGCCTTCTCCGCTCGATCCGCCCATGCGGATCAAGGCCCAGCGGCCCCGCATCTTCTTGCCCTCGAGCGTGAATTTGAGTCGTCCCTTGGCGTAGGCTTCGGCGGGATCGTCGCCCTCGGGGAACCAGTGCCCGCGATCCCAAAGCAGCACCGTGCCGCCGCCATACTCGCCCTTGGGAATGATCCCCTCGAAGCCGCCATATTCCATCGGGTGGTCTTCGGTGCGGACGGCGAGCCGCTTGTCCTTGGGGTTGTAGCTCGGCCCCTTGGCCACGGCCCAGCTTTTCAGGACGCCGTCCAGCTCCAGCCGGAAGTCGTAATGCAGCCGCCGCGCCGCGTGCTTCTGGATGACGAAGACGCGCCCCTCGACGGCCGGCTTCTTGCGGATGCGCCCGCCGGCGGGCTCGGCCGTCTTCTTGAAGTCCCGCTTGCGTCTGTATTCCTCGAGCGCCATGGCGAAAGGGTCAACGCGGCCGCGCGCGCGGACGTTCCGCCGGAAGCGGGGCCGCGCTGGGAAGCTTCGGCGCGGCCCGCCGGCGCTGTCAATCCGTCAAGAGCCGCCGCCGGCTAGTGGCGTGCGCCGCTGCGGGGCTCGGCGTCGGCTCCGAGTCCCTGTCCCAGCTCGCTTCGAAGCCGCTGCTTCTCCTGCTGGAACGCATCGTCCATGCGGCGCGCCTCGTCGTCGGAGAGGAGCTTGCGGGCGGTCTCGAAAATCTCGCCCTCCTCCTCCTCGACGTGATCCTCAACGGCCCCGCGCAGCTCCTCGAGCTTGGCGCGGAACTCCTGGCTCTGG
>DATIDB010000213.1:0-6036 GCA_035456545.1 Alphaproteobacteria bacterium
TCCCCACATTGCAATGCGGCTTCGTCCGCTCAAACTTCGCCTTCGCCATTTCTCGTCCGCCCGTTTCACACTCGCCGTCGCCGAGACCGCCGTCGGCGACCTCGCGGCCCAAACCTTCGCCTTCAGGTCGCCCGCCAGGCGCCCATGAACCTCATCCCACTCGAACCGGAGCACCCGGGTGCTGGAGCGGGTGACGGGAATCGAACCCGCATAGCCAGCTTGGAAGGCTGGAGCTCTGCCATTGAGCTACACCCGCGCAGCGCCAGCACAAAAATCCGCCATCCTGTCTCGGGACGGGTCGTGGTGGAGGGGGTAGGATTCGAACCTACGTAGGCGTGCGCCAACGGGTTTACAGCCCGTCCCCTTTAGCCACTCGGGCACCCCTCCCGATCCGCTGCCGGCCCGAGCGCAGCGGAGTTGCGAACTATGAGGATTTGAGATCGCCTGTCAATCGAAAACAAAAGCCGAAACACCGCCTTGCGCCTCGCCCCGGTGCTTCGGCGGACGCCTGCGGTATTTCGCCCTTCTCCCGTGATATTAGGACAGCTTATGAGCAGAGGCAAGCGAAGCGGCGGAGGGTTCCGGAATCGGCACGGCGCGGGCGGCGGGACCCGAACCCAGACGGGGCTCCCCCGCCCCGAGCGCGCCCACCCGCGGTCCACGCGATCCGACCGCGACACGAGCGAGACCCCGCGCTCCGCGCGACCGGCGCAGGTCGTCAAAGGCGGGGCACCCCCCGAACGGACTTACCGCCCCGCCGGGGGCGACGGGCGGTACTGGATCTATGGCCGGCACGCGGTCCTGGCCGCCCTCGCCAATCCGAGACGCCGGCCGCTTCGGCTGCTCCTCACCCTCGAAGCGGAGGCCGAATGCGCCCGCGACATCGCCGCCGCGCGGGCCCGCTGGGGCGAGCGCATGCCCGTGATCCGGGCGGAGCGACAGGAGATCGGGGAGAGGCTGGGCGGGGAGACCGTCCATCAGGGGATCGCCCTCGAGACCCTGCCGCTGCCGGACCAGGATCTCGATCGGATCCTGACCGAGGCCGGCCCGCAGGCGACGGTGCTGGCCCTCGACCAGGTCACCGACCCGCACAATGTCGGCGCGATCCTACGCTCCGCCGCCGCCTTCGGCTGCGCGGCGGTGATCGCAACCCAGCGCCACGCTCCGCCCGAGACCGGGGCCCTGGCGAAGGCCGCCTCCGGCGGGCTCGAGCAGGTGGCGCTCTTGCGGGTCGGCAACCTCGCCCAGGCGCTCCAGAAGCTGAAGGCGGAGGGATTTTGGTGCCTCGGCCTCGCCGCCGAGGGGGCCGAACCCCTGGCCAAGGCGGATTTGAGCGGCCGCATCGCCTTCGTGCTGGGGGCTGAAGGGGCGGGCCTGCGCCGGCTGACCCGGGAACACTGCGACCTTTTGGTGCGGTTGCAGACCCGACCGGGGCTGATTCAGCTCAATGTTTCAAACGCCGCCGCCCTGGCGCTTTATGAGCGGGCGCGCTCCTCATCCCTCGAACCGCGCGAACCGGACGAAGCCTGAACCGTTGGCGAGACATTCGACCGAAACCCCGGGGTGATCCCGGGGTCGGCGCATCGATCAACACGCGATTGGAGGAATTCATGTCAGTTCGCTCTTCGAGGAAGCCGCTGGCCGTGGCGGCGACGCTTGCGCTCGGCCTCGGCTTCGCCGGCGCCGCCTTGGCGCAAACCTCCACGGACAGCACCGGAGCGACCGGCGGAGGCAGCGACGGAGGCGACCGCAAACAGATGATGTTCCAACGGATCGACGCCGACGCGAACGGCTCGATCAGCCAGGAGGAGATGCAGGCCTGGCGTTCCAAGGCGGTGTTCCGGCTGGATGCGGACAATGACGGCAAGGTCACGAAGGAAGAGGTCGACCAGCACATGGCGCAGCGCCAGACCCAGGGGGGCAAGGCCGTCGACAGCTCGCAGTTCTTCACCACCTACGACGCCAACTCCGACGGCGCGATCGATGAAGGGGAGCTCTCGGATGGCGGGATGAAGCGGTTCCAGACCGCCGATACCGACGCCAATGGCGAGATCTCCATCGAGGAATGGCAGGCGCTGCAAGGCTCCTGATCCGAACCGGGACTAGAAGCTCGGAGGAGTGCAGGCGGAAACGACCTCGCACTCCTCCTCTCCCGGGTTGCGAAAGCGGTGCGGAAGCCGGCTGTCGAAATAGTAGGCGTCGCCCGGCCCAAGCACCCGCCGCTGATCGCCGACCGTGACCTCCAGCCGGCCGCGGATCACGACGCCGCCCTCCTCCGATTCATGCCGCAACGGGGTCTCGCCCGTGTCCGCTCCGGGCGCGTAGCGCTCGTGCAGGATCTGCAGCGCCCGCCCGGCCATCTCGCGGCCGAGCTGGCGATAGGAAATCCCGCCCCGGCCGGCGATCTCGGTCAGCTCCGGCCCGGCGAAGAAAACCTGGCGGCGCGGCGTCAGCTCGCCGGCGAAGAAATCGGCGAGGGACATCGGCAGACCCGCGAGGACTTTTTTCAGCAGCCCGACCGAGGGGCTGCTCCGGTTCTGCTCGATCAGCGAGATGATCGCGTTGGAGACCCCGGCCCGCTTCGCCAATTCGCGTTGCGAGAGGCCCTGCATCTGGCGCACCGCGCGCAGCCGCGCTCCCAGCTCGAAATCCGCCATGACGGCTGTTAACTCCGCTCAATATCTTCAACAAAACTGAAGTATTGCAGTGGAGTTACGCGCTTTTCAACGCGATTCGGAATCGCCGTTGTCTATTTTCTTGATCACGGTTAGGCTCCGCCCGGTTTTCGGATCCCCGTCCAGGAGGTGACCCAATGTCCTCGGCCGCGCGCGCTTTCGAGCCCAGCCCGAACAATCTCGAGGCCTTCTGGATGCCCTTCACCGCCAACCGGCAGTTCAAGGGCAAGCCACGCCTCTTCGTGGCCGCCAAGGACATGCACTACACGACCATCGAGGGCCGCCAGGTGCTGGACGCCACGGCGGGCCTCTGGTGCGTCAATGCCGGCCACGGGCGCAAGAAGATCGTCGAGGCGGTGCAGCAGCAGATCGCCAGGATGGACTATGCCCCCGCCTTTCAGATGGGCCATCCGCTCGCCTTCGAACTGGCTTCGAAGGTCATCCAGCTCCTGCCCGGGGATTTCGACCACGTCTTCTTCACCAATTCCGGCTCGGAATCGGTCGACACGGCGCTGAAGATCGCCATCGCCTATCAGCGCGCCAAGGGCCAGGGCACGCGCCAGCGCTTGATCGGGCGCGAGCGCGGCTATCACGGCGTCGGTTTCGGCGGCATTTCGGTCGGCGGCATCTCCGCCAACCGCAAGGTCTTCGGCAGCCTGCTGACCGGCGTCGACCACCTGCCGCATACGCACTTGCCGGCGAAGAACGCATTCTCCCGCGGCGAGCCGGAGCACGGCGGCGACTTGGCCGAGGACCTGGAGCGCATCGTCGCGCTGCATGACGCCTCCACCATAGCGGCCGTCATCATCGAGCCGGTGGCGGGCTCGACCGGCGTGCTGATCCCGCCCAAGGGCTATCTGAAGCGCATCCGCGAGATTTGCGACAAGCACGGCATCCTCTTGATCTTCGACGAGGTGATCACCGGCTTCGGGCGGCTGGGCGAGAGCTTCGCCACCGAGTATTTCGGCGTGAAGCCGGACATGATCACCTGCGCCAAGGGCCTGACCAACGGCTCGATCCCGATGGGCGCGGTGATCTGCCGCAAGGGCATCTACGACGCCTTCATGGACGCGCCGGAGAACTCGATCGAACTGTTCCACGGCTATACCTATTCCGGCCATCCGGTGGCCTGCGCCGCCGGCGTCGCGAGCCTCGACATCTACAAGGAGGAGGGGCTGTTCGAGCGCGCACGCGACCTCTCCGGCTATTGGGAGGACGGCGTCCATTCGCTGAAAGGCCTGCCGAATGTCATCGATTTGCGCAATCTCGGCCTGATCGCCGGGATCGAGCTGGCCCCCCGGCCGGGCAAACCGACCGCGCGCGCCTTCGAGGCCTTCCTCTCCTGCTATGAGAAGGGGGTGCTGATCCGCACCACCGGCGACATCATCGCCCTCTCCCCGCCACTTATTGTGGAGAAGGGGCATATCGACCAGATCTTCGGGACCATTTCCGAGGTGCTGAAGACGCTCAACTAGCGCCCTTTCCCGGCCGGATTAGCCCGGCAGGCCCGTTATCCTCCGCGTCGCCCTGGCTTAGGCTTGGCGGCGCGGATTCGTTTGTCCCTTACTCGGAGTAAGATCCATGCTGGTCGGAGTTCCCAAGGAGATCAAAACGCACGAATACCGCGTCGGCCTTGTGCCGGGCAGCGTACGCGAGCTGACTTATCACGGCCATCAGGTGCTGGTGGAGACCGGCGCGGGCCTCGGCATCGGTTTTGACGACAAGGCCTATGAGGCGGCGGGCGCGAAGATCGCGAGCAACGCCGAGGAGGTCTTCGCCAAGGCCGAGATGGTCGTCAAGGTGAAGGAGCCGCAGCCCCAGGAGTGGAAGCAGCTCAAGGAAGGCCAGGTCCTGTTCACCTATCTGCACCTGGCCCCCGATCCCGAGCAGACCAAGGGGCTGATGAATTCGGGCGTCACCGCGATCGCCTATGAGACGGTGACCAACGAGCGCGGCGGCCTGCCGCTCCTGTCGCCGATGAGCGAGGTGGCCGGACGCATGTCCATCCAGGTCGGCGCGCATTGCCTGGAAAAGGAGCAAGGCGGCTCCGGCATGCTCCTGGGCGGCGTGCCGGGCGTGCCGGCCGCGCGCGTGGTGATCCTCGGCGGCGGCGTCGCCGGCACCAACGCCGCGCGCATGGCCATGGGGCTCGAGGCGCATGTGACGGTGATCGACAAGTCGCTGGAGCGGCTCTACGCGCTTGACCTCCAGTTCGGCGCCGAGCTGAACACGATCTTCGCGACCGTGGAGAACATCGAGACCTACGTCACCGGCGCCGATCTCGTCGTCGGCGCGGTGCTGGTTCCCGGCGCCGCCGCGCCGAAGCTCGTCACCCGCGACATGCTGAAGCGGATGCGTCCCGGCTCGGTCCTGGTCGACATCTCGATCGACCAGGGAGGCTGCTTTGAGACCTCCAAGGCGACGACGCACGCCGCGCCGACCTATGTCGTGGACGGCATCGTGCATTATTGCGTTGCCAACATGCCGGGCGCGGTTGCCCGCACCTCGACTTTCGCGCTCAACAACGCGACGTTGCCGTTCACGGTGGCGCTGGCGAACAAGGGCTGGCGCAAGGCGCTTGCGGACGATGCGCATCTGAAGAACGGGCTGAACGTGCATCGCGGCCGCATCACCCACAAGGCGGTGGCCGAGGCGCTGAGGCTTCCCTACACGCCCGCCGAGGACGCGATCGGATTGTGATGACTTTGGTGACCTCGCCCTTCGAGGCTCGCTGCGCTCGCACCTCAGGGCGAGGTCACTTGAGAAAACCTCCTCCTGAGGTGGCCGCGAAGCGGCCCTCGAAGGAGAGGAGGGTTTCTTACAAGGCGCTTGAGGATGACCAGCAGATCAACGCGCTCCCTTTGGTCCGCCACGGCCGAGGAGCCCGCGCCGCCCGCCCCCCGGCTTCAGGGCAGGGCTAAAGCCGACGTCGCCATCGTCGGCGCAGGGTTCACCGGCCTCTCCGCCGCGCTCCACCTGGCCGAAGCGGGGATCGACGCGCTCGTCCTCGAAGCCGAGGAGCCGGGCTTCGGCGCCTCGGGGCGCAACGGCGGTCAGGTCATCCCCGGCCTCAAATTCGACCCTGACACGCTGGTCGCCCTGTTGGGGCGCGAGCGCGGCGAGCGCCTCGTCGAGATCGCCGGCGGCGCGGCCGAGTTCGCATTCGGACTGGTAGAGCGCCACGCCATCCGCTGCGCGCCCGTGCGCAAGGGGTGGATTCAGGGCGCGCATGCGCCATCGATCCTGGACACCGCCAAGCGGCGCGTCGAGCAATGGGGCCGCCGCCGCGGCGCCCCGGTACGGTTCCTCGATCGCGATGAGGTCGCGGAGCTGACCGGGACCGAGCGTTATTGCGGCGGCT
>DATIDB010000214.1:0-2032 GCA_035456545.1 Alphaproteobacteria bacterium
TGAAGGGAATGGAGTAGTAGGCCAGCGCGATCAACGCATCGGAGGTGACATGGAGCCAGAGCATCTCCTCCCGCCACTGGAAGCACATGCCGTGCGGCATGAAGTCGTCCGTGGAAAACAAATTGCCGAGGATCCCCAGCATCGCCCCGCCCCTCTCCTTCCGCCATGCCTGGCGTATGTCGAGGACTAAGGGATTGGCGCTTGCGAGTTGTCAAGCGGAGCGGCCGGCGGCCTGGTCCGGCGGACATGACGCGCCGCCAGGCCGTGGAAGCGCCAGGCGAGGAGCCCGGTGGCCACGAGAAGCCCGGCGAAGAGACTCCACATCAGGGCCGGCACGCCAACGCCCAGATGCACGCCGAACCACCACGCCGCCGGCAGGCTGACCGCCCAGAAGGACAGGCCGTAGATCAGGGTCGGCACGAAGGCGTCGGCGGCCCCGCGCAACGCGCCGATCAGCACGCCCTGCGCCCCGTCGAGGAGCGTGATCGCCGCGGCGATCGCGAGCGCGGCCACGGCCAGGGGCAGCACGGCCGGATCCTCGGTATAGGCCAAGGCGATCCCCTCGCGGCCGAGCCAGGTCGCCGTCCCGACGAAGAGCATGAGCCCCGCGACCAGTCCCGTGCCGGTCCAGCCGGCGCGGCTCAACCCGACCGCATCGCCGGCGCCGACGGCATTGGCGACGCGGATCGAGGTGGCCGTCGAGAGGCCCAGCGCCAGCATGTAGACCAAGGCCATGAAGTTGAGGGCGATCTGGTAGGCGGCGAGCGCGGCGATGGAGACGAGTCCGGCCAGCGCCGCCATCCCCGAGAAGGTCGAGGTCTCCACGCCGATCGCGATCGCGAAGGGCGCCCCGAGCTTGAGCAGCTTCAGCGTGCCGACGGCCGGCGGGCCGGACGAGGCGAGACCGATGCCGTAGCGCCGGCGGTCCCTCATGGTGAGGACGTAAAGAAGGATCATCGCGAACATCCACCAGCGCGTGATGGAGGTTGCGAGGGTCGCCCCCGCCGCCCCCATGGCGGGCAGCCCCAGATGCCCGAAGATCATCGCCCAATTGAGCGCGGCGTTCACCAGATTGGCGGTGAGCGTGATCACCATGCCCGGCTTCGGCCGCCCGATTCCTTCCAGGAAAAAGGAGGTCGCCACATACATCAGCATGGCCGGCATGCCGGGGCCGAACATGACGAGCGCCCGGCCGCCCCCCTCGACCACTTCGGGGAACTGGCCCAGCAGTGCGAGCATTTCGCGGCCGAACAGCAGCGCGACCATGTAGGCAGAGCCAATCGTCGCGGCGATGGCGAGGGCGCGCTTCCAAATGCGTCCGCACTCGGCGGCCCGTCCGGCGCCCGCCATCTGCGCCACATAGACCACCGTTCCGGTGAGGAGGCCGATGCCGACCGTCAGCATGGTGATGTGCGGGGCGAGGCTGGCCCCGTAGAAGGCGAGCTCCTCGCCCCCGGCCGCGCCGGTCATGACTGTGTCGACGGTGATGAGGATCACCAGCCCGGCGCGGGCCAGCATCACCGGCACAGCCAGGCGCAAGGTCTGCGCGGCGTGACCCAGAAATCCGAGGGGAACGGCGGGAGCGGCGACGGCGGCGGTCATGTGGGGCCCGACCCTAGTACAGCCCCGGGGAGGCGGTCACCTCGTCTTGCGGCGCGGCCGGCCCGCGGCACCGGTTGACACCGCCCGCCGCGCTCCTTATGTTCCAGGCCTCCCGATTTCCAGCCATGGACGAGACGGCCGGCCTCGCGCCGGCATTCGGAGGCGCGAACGCCATGAAGGTCGTGAACTCGTTGAAATCCGCCAAGACGCGGGACAAGAACTGCCGCATCGTGCGCCGCAAGGGCCGCGTCTACGTCATCAACAAGGCCAATCCCCGCTTCAAGGCCCGGCAGGGGTGACCCTCCGCCCTCGCCCTTCGAGGCGTCCCCGCGGGCGCATTTCCTAGGGTGAGGACTGCCTCCGGGACATATGGTCGAGCCTCGAAGGACGAGGCGACGGCATCTTGCCCCATCCATTGATCCCGCGCCGG
>DATIDB010000215.1:0-2537 GCA_035456545.1 Alphaproteobacteria bacterium
GGGCATCCTCAACGTGACGCCCGATTCCTTCTCCGGCGACGGGCTGATCCGGGGCGCCGACTGGGTCCAGCGCGCGATCGAGCAGGGTATGGCGCAAGTCGCCGACGGCGCGCATATCCTCGACATCGGCGGGGAGAGCACACGCCCCGGCGCGACGCCGATCCCGGCGGATGAGGAGATCCGGCGCACCGTGCCGGTGATCCGGGGCCTGGTCGCGCGCACCGACGTCCCGATCTCGATCGACACCTCCAAGGCGGAGGTGGCGGGCGCCGCGCTCGATGCCGGCGCCTCGATCGTCAACGATGTCTGGGGCTTCCGCCTCGACCCGGAGCTGGCGAGGCTGGTGGCGGATCGGGGCTGCCCCGCGATCCTCATGCACAACCGCAGCCGGCCGCAGGATGCGCGCTTCGAGGAGCGCCTCGGCGGCCGCTATGTCGGGGCGCGCTACGACGACCTGATGGAGGACATCGCGCGCGAGATGCTGGAGCTGGCCGATGCGGCCCTTGCGGCCGGCGTCGAGCGCGGGCAGATCGTGCTCGACCCGGGCATCGGCTTCGGCAAGACGGTCGAGCAGAACCTGACGCTGCTCCGGCGTTTCGATCGCTTCACATCGCTGGGCTTTCCGTTGCTCTGCGGGCCGTCGCGCAAGTCCTTCATCGGCTACACGCTCGACCTCCCGCCCGAGGAGCGCGTCGAGGGCACGGCCGCGGCGGTCGCCATCGCGATCGCGCGGGGCGCCGACATCGTCCGCGTCCATGACGTGAAGCCGATGGCCCGGGTGGCGCGCATGTGCGACGCGATCCTGCGCCGCTGAGATTTGGGCCGGCGAAGAGCGCCATGGCCGAGATCGTCCACGCCGTCGAGATCGCCTATGAGGGAGCGCCGCTCGACCGCTTCGCGCGGTTTGCGGGCGCGCCCTATGCCGCGCTCCTGCACAGCGCGAAGGTCATGGACCGGTTCGGCCGCTACTCATTCCTGGCCGTCGATCCCTTCTCGGTCCTGGAGGCGAAGGACGGGCGCATCACGCTCGACGGGCGAAGCTTCGCGGGCGATCCCTTTGCCGCGATGGCGGAGCGGCTCGCCGCCTTCCCCATGACCCATCGCGACGGCCTGCCGCCCTTCCAGACGGGTGCGGTCGGATTTCTCTCCTACGATCTCTGCCATCACCTGGAGCGGCTGCCGCGCCCGCGTGAAGACGACATGCGCTTCGCCGACCTCGCGCTCGGCTTCTACGACGTGATCGCCGCCTGGGATCATCGCGAGCGGCGCGCCTTCGTGCTGTCGAGCGGCTGGCCGGAGCGTGAGGAAGGCGCGCGCCGGAAACGCGCGATGGACCGGGCGGAGTGGCTGGCGGCGCGGCTTTCCGAGCCTCCCGGCGAGCCGATCCTCGCGGCGCGCCATCCCGCCCCCGACATCCGATCCAATTTCGAGCGGGCGGAGTATGAGCGGGCGGTGCAGCGGGTGATCGACTACATTCTCGCCGGCGATATCTTCCAGGCCAACATGACGCAGCGCTTCCGCTGCCGCATGCCGGAGGGGTTGGAGCCCTTCGCGCTCCACCGGCGGCTGACGGCGATCAACCCGGCGCCCTTCGCGGCCTACCTCAATTTTCGCGATACGGTGATCGCCTCCGCCTCGCCCGAGCGGTTCCTCTCGCTTCGCAACGGCTGGGTCGAGACGCGGCCGATCAAGGGCACGCGCCCGCGCGGCAAGACGCCGGAGGAAGATGAGCGGCTTGCGGCCGAGCTCCTCGCCTCCGAGAAGGACAATGCCGAGAATGTGATGATCGTCGACCTCCTGCGCAACGATCTCTCCCGCGTCTGCCGCGACGGGAGCGTCGCCGTGCCGGAGCTCTGCGTGCTGGAGGCGTATGCGACGGTCTTCCACCTGGTCTCGACCGTGGTCGGCGAGATGCGGCCGGGGCTCGGGGCGGTGGATCTCCTGCGCGCGTCCTTCCCCGGCGGCTCGATCACCGGCGCGCCGAAGATCCGCGCGATGGAGATCATCGCCGAGCTGGAGCCGACGCGGCGCGGCCCTTATTGCGGCAGCGTCGGCTGGTTCGGCTTCGATGGCGGGATGGACACCTCGATCGTGATCCGCACCTACGCGATCAAGGACGGCTGGGCGACTTTTCAGGCAGGCGGCGGCATCGTCGCCGATTCCGATCCGGCTGCCGAGTACGAAGAATCGCTCGACAAGGCGCGGGCACTGATTCGGGCGTTGCAACCCGATTAGCCGCCTCGCAACGCGCCGCTCGCGGCGGTGAGGAAGAACAGGACCGTCGCCGCCGCGACGATCGACGGGCCGGAGGGCGTGTCCATCCACCAGGAGGCGGCGAGGCCGAGCAGCACTGCGGCCACGCCCAGGACCGCGGCGAGCGCGGCCATCCCCTCCGGCGAGCGGGCGAGGGCGCGCGCCGCGGCTGCGGGGATGATGAGCAGCGCGGTGATCAGCAGCACCCCGACGATCTTCATCGAAACCGCGACCACGAGCGCGATCAGAAGAAGATAGGAAAACTTCGCGAGCCCGACGTTCTT
>DATIDB010000216.1:0-3613 GCA_035456545.1 Alphaproteobacteria bacterium
GAATGCGGCGACACTCGCTCGCGCATGGATCGCAACGCCGCCGCCGACCGCATCGGCCGTTGGGCCGCGCCGGTCGCCGCCGGCGCGGGTCGGCAGCTTCGTCGCGCGGGCGAAGCCGCGCTGAGCCAGACCATACGCCTCGCGGTGACCGGGCTCGCACGCTCGGGCAAGACCGTGCTCACCGCGGCCCTGGTGCAGAACCTGCTGCTCGCGCGCGAGCGGCCGACCCTGATGCCCTTTTTCGAGCCGGCGCATGAGCGGCGGCTGATCGGAGTCCGCCGCCTGCCGCCGCGGCGGCGTCCGGCATTCCCCTTCGACGAGGTGCTGCGGACGCTGGCCGCCGACCCACCCGCCTGGCCGCCTTCGACCAGCGGCATTAGCGAGCTGCGGCTCGCCATCGACTATCGACCGCGCGGCTTTGCGGCGCGGCTCGTAGCCGAGCGCGTGCAGGTCACGCTGACCGTCATCGATTACCCCGGGGAATGGCTCCTGGACCTGCCGCTTCTGGAGAAGACCTACGAGGCATGGTCGACGGAGACGCTGGGCCTCGCCCGCACGCAGCCGCGCGCAAGCCTCTCCGGAGAATTTCTCGCGGCCGTCGAGGCGCCGTTGCCAAATGCCCTCGCGGAGGCGGAGGCGGAGCGGCTGGCGGCGCTCTATACGCGCTATCTGCGCGCCTGCCGCGACCGGTCGGTCAATCTCAGCTTCGTCCAGCCGGGCCGGTTCGTGATGCCGGGGCGGGAAGCGGGCGCCGATCCGCGCCTGCTCCAATTCGCGCCGCTGCCGCCCGGCGCCTCGCGCCTGCATGCGCTGATGGCGGACCGCTACGAGACCTATAGGCGCGTGCTGGTCGAGCCATTTTTCCGCGAGCACTTTCGCCGCTTCGACCGGCAAATCGTGCTCGTCGATCTGCTCTCGGCGCTGGAAAGCGGATACGAGGCATTCCGAGACGCCGAGCGGGCGCTGAACGCCGTTCTCTCGGTCTATCGCTATGGGCGCGGCGGACTGATCGGCCGGCTCTTCGGCGCGCGCATCGATCGCGTCCTGTTCGCGGCGACGAAGGCGGACCATATAACGCCCAATCAGTACAACAACCTCAGGGCGCTCTTGGAGGCGATGGCGATGCGCGAGGGACGCTTTCCGGGCCTGGAGGAGGGCGCGCTCGAATTCGGTCTGCTGGCCGCGCTCAAATGCACCGAGCCGGCGATGCTGCGTTTCCAGGGCCGTCCCGTGGAGGCGCTGCGCGGCGTCCCCCTGGGCGAAACGGAGGAGCAGGTGCTCTATCCCGGCGAAATCCCCGCGCATTACCCGACCCCGGCCGACTGGCGCGAAGGGCGGTTCCGTTTCGTCGACTTTCTCCCCCCGCGCCGGATCGATCCGGTGCATCGGGGCGTGCGCGCCGTCTATCTCGACAAGGCGCTGGAATTCCTGATCGGAGACCGCTTCCGATGAGCCCGGAGACCAAGCCCAAGGCCGGCCTCTATCCCGTCGGTCAGGCGGAGCCGGCGCCCCCGCCGCGGCTGCCCGCGACCTTCGAGCCGGTCGAGCCGATCCCCTTGGAAGAGCCCCGCCGGCGCAACCCGGCGTGGCGCTGGGTGGTGCGCACCCTGGCGGCGCTCGTCATCGGCGTCATCGTGCTCGATCTCGGCCTGTTCCTCGAAGGCCTGTTCGCGCGCAGCCTGGCTTTGGGCGCGGGTTTCTCGCTGCTGATCGGCGCGGCGGCGGTTGCGCTCTTCTCCTGGATCGGCATGGAGCTGCGCCAGATCCACAAGCTCGCGGCGGTCGAGGCGATCCGCCTCCACGCGGCGGAGGTGATGGCGCGAGACGGGCATGGCAACGCCATGGGCTTCATCGCCGAGGCGCGTCGGGCATTGGCGAATCGGCCGGCGGTGGCGCGGCGCTTCGACCGGCTCGAGGACATGGTGCTGGAGACGATGAGCGACCGCGATGCGCTGGAGCTGTTCCGGCGCGAAATCCTCGTGCCGCTGGATCTGGAGGCGTATGCCGCCGTGCGGCGCGCCGCGCAATGGACCGCGATCGGCGTCTCGGCCAGCCCGATCGCCGGGCTCGACGCGCTGATCGCGCTCTGGCGCTCGCTGCGGATGATCCGTCAGATCGCCGAAGCCTATGGCATGCGGCCCGGCCCGATCGCCACCATGAGCCTCGCCCGGCGCGTGCTGACCGGCGCCGCCGGCATTTCGGTGGTCGACGTGATGGGCGATATGTGGGCGCAGCATCTGGGCCACCGCCTGGCCGGGCTGATCTCGGCCAAGCTCGCCGAAGGCGTCTACGCGGCGATCCGCGTGGCCCGGCTGGGGCTCCTCGCGATGGGCACCTGCCGGCCGGTGCCGTTCGGGGCTGAGGACGAGCCCTCCTTGAGCCGCCTGAGGACGGAGATCACCGGCAGCCTCGTGCGGTCCTTGAGCCGCCCGGAAGAGAAGGGTTGATCGCCGCCAGGCGTCACCAGCGCCGCTCTTTCGGGAAGCGGAAGCGGTCGACCTGGAAGCCCCAGACGCCGAGACCCCGGCGCTCGGCGATGCGCTCCAGCGCGGCGTATTCGAACGGCGCCTCGGGGCGCGCCAGCGCCCAGCCTTGCCGGATCAGGTAGGCGGCAAGATCCTCCCCATCGTCTTCGATCCAGCAGACGGCGCTGACGCTGCCATCGGAAAGCGCGGCGACCTCGCGGCAGGTCACGAAGTGGTTGCCGGTCTTGAACTCCAGCGCGATCGCGGCGCGGCTGCCGCATTCGACGGGCGAGGTGATGCTCCGGCAGGTAAAGCCCGTATCGGGGATGTAGATGCCGAAAAGCCGCACCACGCGGCTTTGGATGATGAGCGAGCCGTCGTTGCGGACGATCGCGTAGCTGGTGAATTCCGCCGCGGCGGCGCTTGCGATGCCGAGGGCGAGCGCCGCGAGCGGGGCGAGGGCGGCGATCCGGATCATGGAAGAAGAATGGCGCGGCGCCCCGCCCGATCAATGGCGAGAAGGCTCTAGTCCTTGCGGCGGGCGAGGACCCATTCGACATCGGGAGCGATCGGGAATTTTCGCACGGCGCCATAGGCGATGCCGTGCAGCGCGAACCGGTCGAGCGTGCCGCCGGCCTTGCGGGCGATCTCCGCCAGCACCGCCTCGTCCTCCAGGATCCAGCCGGGCGCGCGCGCCTTCCACACGGCTTCCAATGCCGGGTTGCTGGGCTGCTCGAAGGCTTTGCCGCGCCGCGCCACCAGTTCCGCGACCTCCGGCTCGGTCAGGCCGTAGACATAGTCGAACACCTCGCGCCCCGAGACATAGGCCAGCGCGCCGATGCGGCGTGTGGCGATGGTGTCGCCTTCGGGAACGATGCGCGCGATCTCCTCCGACGGGCCGGTCAGCGTCCGGCCGGCCATCACATAGCCCGGATAGCGCTCCATCGCGCCGAGCCGCGCCCCGAAGCTCAGGCCGAGCACCGTCAGAAGGAGCGCGCCGAACGCGGCGAGCGGGGCGATCCGTGCGGGCCAGAGCCGGTTCGCGAGGTCGAGCGCGCCGACCCACAGGAGCAGCAGCGCCGCCGGCAGGTAGGGCGCGAAATACCGGGCCGAGAAGGTCCAGTCCGGTCGGACGTAGAGCGCAAAGA
>DATIDB010000217.1:0-3385 GCA_035456545.1 Alphaproteobacteria bacterium
AATGCGGCGTCGATGGGAAGCGCGCCGAAGGCGCTCATCGCGTCGATGAGAAGGCTGCGCCCAGCGGCCCGCACGGCGGCCGCGATGTCGGCGATCGGATTGAGGATGCCCGAGGTGGTCTCGCAATGCACGGCCGCGACATGCGTGATCGCGGCATCCGCCGCAAGGCGCCGCTTCACCTCCGCCGGATCGGGGGCCACGTCCTCCGCTGTCTCATAGATGGCATAGGCGCGGTCGTAATAGTCGCAGATCTTCGCCATGCGTTTGCCATAGGCGCCGTTGACGAGGATCAGCAGCTTGCCTTGGCGAGGGACCAGCGTGCCGATCATCGCCTCCACCGCAAAGGTGCCGCTGCCCTGCACCGGGACGGTCACGTGGGTGTCGGCCGCGCCGGCGATCGCGACGAGGCGGCGGCGGATCGCGGCGTTCATCTCGATGAAGTGGCGGTCGCGCGAGCCCCAGTCATGCAGCATCGCGCCCTTCACGGTCGCGGAGGTGGTGAGCGGTCCCGGGGTCAGGAGCCACGGGTCGCGGTCGGCGCTCATCGGCGTCTCCTCGGTCAAGAACCGGCTTCCATTTGGCTCCCGGGGCTACTATAAGTCAAATCGCTATTTCTTATTTGTACTATAGGTACAATCTATGAATGCGGCGCAGCTCCGCGCCTTCCATGCCGTCGCCAGCGCCGGCGGCTTCACCCGCGCCGCGGCCCGGCTCGGGGTGACGCAGCCGACCTTGTCGGGACAGGTCAAGGCGCTGGAGGAGAGCTACGGCGTCGCGCTGATCGAGCGCCGGGGCCGCCAGCTCGTGCTGACCGAGATCGGCGCGGCGCTGCTCGACCTCACGCGGCGCATCTTCGGCCTGACGGAGGAAGCCGAGCAGCTCCTCTCCGCGGCGCGGGGCCTGGAGCGCGGGCATCTGCGGCTCGGCGCCGACGCCCCCTATCACGTTCTGCCGGCGCTCGGTGATTTTACCCGGCGTTACCCGAAGCTGCGGCTGTCGCTCACCGTCGGCAACAGCGAGACGCTGATCCGCGATCTCTTCGACCACCGCATCGATGTCGCGGTGGTCGCCAATCTCGCCCCCGATGCGCGCCTCCACGCCGTCCCGGTGCGGCGCGACCGGCTGGTGCTGTTCGTGCCGAAGCGGCATCCCTGGGCGCGGCGAAAACAGGTGACGCCGGATCAGCTCGCGGGCGAGCGGCTGGTCTTGCGCGAGCCCGGCTCCTCGACGCGCCGCGTTTTCGAGGCGGCGATGGCGCGGGCCGGCATCGCGCTCGAGGAGGTGATCGAGATCAACAGCCGCGAGGCGGTGCGCGAAGCAGTTGCGGCGGGGCTCGGCGTCGGCGTCGTCTCTGAGAGCGAGTTCGGCAACGACCCGCGCCTCGTCAAGGTCGCGCTCGCCGAAGCCGATCTCGGCGCGACGGAATATGTGGCCTGCCTGGCCGAGCGCAGGGAGCTCCGGCTGATCCGGGCGTTCCTGGAGATCGTGGAGAACAACCTCTTCCCGGCGCCGACGGGCAAATCCGAGGAGCCCCGATGACATATCTCATCCTGAAGGCCGTGCTGTCCGGCGTGATCGTGATGCTCGTTTCGGAGGTCGCGCGCCGCAGCCCGGGCCTCGGCGCGCTGATCGCCTCGCTGCCGCTCGTGTCGATTCTGGCGATGATCTGGCTGTGGCGCGACACGGGCGATCCGGAGCGCATCGCCGCCCATGCCGAGGCGACCTTCTGGCTGGTGCTGCCGACCCTGCCGATGTTCCTGGTCCTGCCCTACATGCTGCGGCGCGGCTGGGAGTTCTGGCCCTCGCTCCTCTCGGTCGCCGTGCTCACCATGGGACTCTATGCCGGCACGATGTGGCTGCTGCCGCGCCTCGGCATTAGGATTTGAGCCTCGCAGCAGGGAGAGCGGCATGATTCTCGACCATATGGGGTTCAGCGTGAGGGACACGGAGCGCAGCAAGGCGTTTTACGTGCAGGCGCTGGCGCCGCTCGGGATCGCCATCGTCATGGAAGGGCATGGCTGGGTCGGGATGGGGCGCGAGGGCCGTCCGCAATTCTGGTTCGGCGGGGGTGGCGGCAAGGCGGGCGCGGGGCCGGTTCATCTCGCCTTCGCCGCGCGCAGCCGCGCCGAGGTGCGCGCCTTCCACGAGGCGGCGACCGCGGCGGGCGGAAAGGATAACGGCGCGCCAGGTCTCAGGCCTGAATATCACGCCGACTATTACGGGGCCTTCGTCATCGATCCCGACGGGCACAACATCGAGGCGGTCTGCCACGCGCCGGAGCGGTGAGTCCATCCTCCGCTTGGGCCTATGGCACCGGGCGCAAGCGCCGCGCCAATATGCCCCTCGTCCGATCCCAGGGAGGCCCGCTTCCATGGACACCCGCATCGATGAAATCGCCCCGAACATCCTGCGCCTCTCAACCCTCGTGACGGGCGAGGGGCTTCCGGGCGGCTTCACCTTCAATCAGTTTCTGGTGCTCGGCGAGGAGCCGCTCCTCTTTCATTGCGGCCCGCGCGGCCTGTTCCCCTCGGTCTCGAGGGCTGCCGCGCGCGTGCTGCCGCTGGAGACGCTGCGCTGGATCGGTTTCGGCCATGTGGAAGCGGACGAATGCGGCTCGATGAATCAATGGCTCGCCGCCGCGCCGAACGCCACGGTGGTGCATGGCCTCACCGGCTGCATGGTGTCCATCCAGGACCTCGCCGACCGGCCGCCACGGGCGCTCGCCGACGGGACCGTGCTGGAGCTGGGCGAGAAGCGCGTGCGCTACATTGACACGCCTCATGTGCCGCATGGCTGGGAAGCCTGCGTGCTCTTCGAGGAGACGACGGGCACGCTGCTCGGCGGCGACCTCTTCACGCATATGGGCGATGGGCTGCCCGCCGTCACCGACGGCGACATCGTCGGCCCGGCGCTCGCGGCGGAGGACATGTTCAAGGCGAGCGCGCTCACCCCGAACACCGCCCCCACCATCCGCAAGCTCGCGAGCCTGACCCCGAGCACCATCGCCATCATGCACGGCTCTTCGTTCCGCGGCGACGGCGCCGCGGCGCTGGAGGCGCTGGCCGACGGCTACGCCCAGCGCCTGCTCAAGGCGATGCGGGAGGCGTGAGGGCCCTCACCCCCGCATCCGCGCGCCGTCCGGATCGAAGAGCGGCTGGGTGATCAGCCGCGCCTTGCGTAGGTCGCCGAGAATTTCGATCTCGAATTCGGCGCCCTCGCGGATCATCTCGGTCGGCACGAAGCCGAGCGCGACGGACTTCTTTACGTAATGCGCATAGCCGCCGGAGGTGACGAAGCCCACCACCTTGCCGTCCCGCCAGATCGGCTCGTCGCCCCAGACATCCGCATCGGCGGCGTCCACCACGAAGGTCGAAAGCCTGCGCTT
>DATIDB010000218.1:0-8197 GCA_035456545.1 Alphaproteobacteria bacterium
TCGGCACACGCCGTTCTTCTCGAACTACCGGCCGCAATTCTACTTCCGCACCACGGACGTGACCGGGCAGGTGGTGCTGCCGCAGGGCACGGAGATGGTGATGCCGGGCGACAACGTGACCATGGAGGTGGAGCTGATCGCGCCCATCGCCATGGACGAGGGGCTGCGCTTCGCCATCCGCGAGGGCGGCCGCACCGTCGGCGCCGGCGTCGTCGCCTCCATCATCGCCTGAGGGAGTGGATGCGGCGAGGCAAGGCAGAATTAGGAGTGTAGCTCAACTGGCTAGAGCACCGGTCTCCAAAACCGGGGGTTGGGGGTTCGAGTCCCTCCACTCCTGCCAGCTACGCTGAGGAAAGGAACGGATCTCGGGAATGGCGACGACGCGCACGACACCGGCCCAGTTCATCCGGCAGGTCCGCCAGGAGGTGAGCAAGGTCACCTGGCCGACCCGCAAGGAGACGACGATCACCACCGCCATGGTCTTCGTGATGGTGGTGCTCGCCTCGCTCTTCTTCCTGGCCGTCGATTGGATCCTGGGCGCGGCGGTCGACCAGCTATTCCTCCGCTAGGCCGCTCGCGAGAGACCGAAACACATGGCGCATCGCTGGTACGTCATTCATGTCTACTCCGGCTTCGAGCGGAAGGTCGCGCAGTCGATCCGCGAGCAGGCCGAGCAGAAGGGCATGGCGGAGAACTTCTCCGAGATCATGGTCCCGACCGAGGAGGTCGTGGAGGTGCGGCGCGGCGCGAAGGTCTCATCGGAGCGCAAGTTCTTCCCCGGCTACGTCCTGATCAAGATGGAGATGACGGACGATAGCTGGCATCTGGTCAAGAACACGCCCAAGGTCACCGGCTTTCTCGGGGGCAAGGGCCGGCCCTCGCCGATCTCCGATGCCGAGGCGCAGCGCATCCTGCGCCAGGTTCAGGAGGGGATCGAGCGGCCGAAGCCCTCGATCACCTTCGAGGTCGGCGAGCAGGTGCGGGTCAGCGACGGCCCCTTCACCTCCTTCAACGGCACCGTCGAGGAGGTGGACGAGGAGAAGGCGCGGCTCAAGGTGGCGGTCTCGATCTTCGGGCGCTCGACGCCCGTCGATCTCGAGTACTCGCAGGTGGAGAAGGTTTGACGAATTCGCCGGCCCGGGAGGGCCGGCGGCAGTGCGCGGGAGGTCCGCCAAGGCCGGTTGACCGCGCGACTTCGGATGGCGAGTGGCTTGGCGCCGCTCGTCGAACTCGAAAACGAAGGCAGTACGTAGATGGCAAAGAAGATCGAAGGCTACATCAAGCTGCAGATCCCGGCGGGGAAGGCCAATCCTTCGCCGCCGATCGGGCCGGCGCTCGGCCAGCGCGGCCTCAACATCATGGAGTTCTGCAAGCAGTTCAACGCGGCCACGCAGGGCCTCGAGCAGGGCATGCCGATCCCGGTCGTCATCACCTGCTTCTCCGACCGCTCCTTCTCTTTCGTGACCAAGACCCCTCCGGTCAGCTTCTTCCTCAAGAAGGCGGCCGGGATCGAGAAGGGCTCGCAGACCACCGGCCGCGGTCATGTCGGCCGCGTGACCATGGATCAGGTGCGCGAGATCGCGAAGCAGAAGATGAAGGACATGAATGCCGCGGATGTCGAGGCTGCTGCCGCCATGGTGCGCGGATCGGCCCGGTCCATGGGCATCGAGGTGGTGGAGTAGGCCATGGCGACTGGAAAGAGGCTGAAATCGGCCTATGAGGCGATCGACCGCGAGGCGTTCTATCCGCTTGCCGACGCGGTCAAGATGATCAAGGAGCGCGCCAAGGCCAAGTTCGACGAGACCATCGAGATCGCGCTCAATCTCGGCATCGACCCGCGCCATGCCGACCAGAACGTGCGCGGCGTGGTGCAGCTCCCGAACGGCACCGGCAAGAGCATGCGGGTGGCCGTCTTCGCGCGCGGCGACAAGGCCAAGGAGGCCGAGCGCGCCGGAGCCGACATCGTCGGGGCCGAGGATCTCGTGGAAAAGGTGCAGGGCGGCACGATCGACTTCGACCGCTGCATCGCCACGCCGGACATGATGGCGCTGGTCGGGCGGCTGGGTAAGGTCCTGGGCCCGCGCGGTCTGATGCCGAATCCGAAGCTCGGCACCGTCACCGCCGACGTCACCGCCGCGGTGAAGGCGGCCAAGGGCGGCCAGGTCGAGTTCCGCGCCGAGAAGGCCGGGCTCGTTCATGCCGGCGTCGGCAAGGCGAGCTTTTCCGAACAGGCGCTGGTGGAGAACGTGAAGGCTTTCGTCGGCGCCATCAACCGGGCCAAGCCCTCGGGCGCGAAGGGGACCTACCTGAAGAAGGTCTGCCTCAGCTCGACCATGGGCCCGGGCGTGAAGATCGAGGTCTCCAGCCTCGTTGGGGGCTGAGGCCAAGCGCTACCGCCTTCGTCCGCAAACGGGCGGGGGCGGCGGCCTTGGATCGGCGGGCTTGCTCGTCCGATCCAAGGCGAACCTGTCCGAGATTGCAGGCACCCCTCGGGGTTCAATGGCTCATCCGAGCCGCCCGCATGAGACAGGAGGGAGAACCGTTCGGTCGCGGGCGCGCCAAGCGCCTCGAGGTCGGATGGCTTGAACTTCTGGGACAGGCGAACCGGAGCTTCGGGGCGCCTCGTCGCCTCGGAGGTCCAAGGTGGAACGGTCGGTCGGGCGCGCCCGGCCGGCCCTAGCATCGGAGACGTTCGTTGGACCGGACACAGAAGCAGGAGCTGGTGGAGACCCTGCATCGGTCCCTGAGCGGCGCTGCGGCGGTGGTCGTGACCCGTCAATCGGGACTGACCGTCGCCGAGGTGACCGAGCTCAGGCGGCAGATGCGCGCGGCCGGCGCCAGCTACAAAGTCGCCAAGAACCGGCTGGCGCGTCTCGCCCTCAAAGGCACCAGGTTCGAGGGGCTCGACGGCCTCCTCACCGGGCCGACGGCTCTCGCCTTTTCCGGAGACCCGGTGGCGGCGGCCAAGGTCGCGGCGGAGTACGCCAACTCGAACAACAAGCTCGTCATCGTCGGCGGCGGCATCGGTGAGAAAGTGCTCGATGCCAAGGGCGTGGAAGCGCTCGCCAAGTTGCCCTCGCTGACCGAGCTGCGCGGCAAGATCGCCGGGCTCCTTCAGGCTCCGGCGGCCAAGCTCGTCGGCGTCCTTCAGGCGCCGGGCGGTCAGATCGCGCGCGTGCTGGCGGCCCATGCCCGCAAAGGCGGGGCCGAATGAGGGCCGGATCCTTCAGCCGAACCGTCCAGGAAGTTCAAGCTTAGGAGTTGAAAAATGACCGACCTGAACAAACTTGTTGAGGAGCTTTCCAAGCTCACCGTCGTGGAGGCGGCGGAGCTTTCCAAGAAACTCGAAGAGGCCTGGGGCGTATCGGCCGCTGCGGCTCCCGTCGCGGTGGCCATGCCGGGCGCCGCGGGCGGGGCGGCTCCCGCCGCAGCCGCGGAAAAGGACGAGTTCACGGTCGTCCTCGCTACCGTCGGCCCCAAGAAGATCGAAGTCATCAAGGAGGTCCGGGCGATCACCGGTCTCGGCCTGAAGGAGGCCAAGGACCTGGTCGAAGGCGCGCCCAAGCCCGTGAAGGAGGGCGTCGCCAAGGCCGAGGCCGAGGAACTGAAGAAGAAGCTCGAAGGCGCGGGCGCGACGGTCGAATTGAAGTAATCGTCGCCGCGCGTTCGATCTTCAAAGCCGTAAGGCTGGGCGGCTCCGTCCTGAGGGCGGCGCCCCCCGGCCTCGGTTCGTTTTTTCCGGCCGAGGGCCGGCGGGGGCGTCGTCGAGGCGGCGTCCTTCAGAGGAACGGTTCGATGGTTCCGACGCCGCGGCGTGGGAGCCGGATTGAGTTGGGCGAGGAGCAGGCATGGCTAAGTCCTTCACCGGTCGCAAGCGGATCCGCAAGAGCTTCGGTCGCATCCCGGAAGTCGCCCGGATGCCGAACCTGATCGAGGTGCAGAAAAGCTCCTACGATCATTTCCTGCAGATCGGCGTGCCGGCGGACAAGCGGCAGAGCGTCGGGCTCGAGGAGGTCTTCCGGTCGGTCTTCCCGATCCGCGATTTCTCCGAGCGCGCGGAACTGCAGTTCGTCAAGTACGAGCTGGAGGAGCCGAAATACGACGTGGAGGAGTGCCAGCAGCGCGGCATGACCTTCGCCGCGCCGCTGAAGGTCACTTTGCGCCTGGTCGTATGGGACGTTGACGAGGACACCGGCTCGCGCTCAATCCGCGACATCAAGGAGCAGGACGTCTATATGGGCGACATGCCGCTCATGACGGCGAACGGCACCTTCATCGTCAACGGCACCGAGCGCGTCATCGTCAGCCAGATGCACCGCTCGCCCGGCGTCTTCTTCGACCACGACAAGGGCAAGACGCATTCCTCGGGCAAGTACCTCTTCGCCGCCCGCGTCATTCCCTATCGCGGTTCCTGGCTCGACTTCGAGTTCGACGCCAAGGACCTCGTCTATGTGCGCATCGACCGCCGCCGCAAGCTGCCCGCAACCACGCTCCTCCTGGCGCTGTGGAGCAAGGCGGTCGCCGAAAAGCTGGCCAAGGGCGGAACGCCGAGCGAGCAGGAGCGCCGCACCGCGGGCTTGTCGAACGAGGAAATCCTCGGCGCATTCTACGACACGGTGGTCTACAGCCGCTCCAAGAAGGGCTGGCACACGGCCTTCGATCCCGAGCGCATGCGCGGGATCAAGCTCGCGGCCGATCTGAAGAGCGCCTCCAGCGGCAAGGTGATGGCCGAGGCGGGCACCAAGATGACGCCGCGCCTGGCGCGCAAGCTGCAGGAGCAGGGCCTTAAGGAGATTCTGGTCGGCTCCGACGAGCTGGTCGGGCGCTACGCCGCGGCCGATCTCATCAACGAGAAGACCGGCGAGATCTATGTCGAGGCGGGCGACGAGCTGACGCAGGCCAAGATCGAGCAGCTCGAAGGCGCCGGCGTCAAGGAGTTGCCGACGCTCGCGATCGATCACATCAATGTCGGAGCCTATATCCGGAACACTCTGGCGACCGACAAGAACGCCTCGCGCGAAGAGGCGCTGATCGACATCTATCGAGTCATGCGGCCGGGCGAACCGCCGACCCTGGAGACCGCGGAGGCCCTCTTCAACGGCCTCTTCTTCGATTCCGAACGCTACGACCTTTCGGCCGTCGGGCGCGTCAAGATGAACTCGCGTCTCAGCCTGCAGACGCCGGACACCATCCGCGTGCTGCGCAAGGAGGATATCCTTTCCATCCTCAAGGTGCTCGTGCAGCTCAAGGACGGCAAGGGCGAGATCGACGACATCGATCATCTCGGGAACCGGCGCGTGCGTTCGGTCGGCGAGCTGATGGAGAATCAGTACCGCGTCGGCCTGTTGCGCATGGAGCGGGCCATCCGCGAGCGCATGAGCTCGGTCGAGATCGACACCGTGATGCCGCACGACCTCATCAACGCCAAGCCGGCGGCGGCCGCGGTGCGCGAGTTCTTCGGCTCCTCGCAGCTCTCGCAGTTCATGGACCAGACCAACCCGCTCTCGGAGATCACGCATAAGCGGCGGCTCTCGGCCCTCGGGCCGGGCGGCTTGACCCGCGAGCGCGCGGGCTTCGAGGTGCGCGACGTGCACCCCACGCATTACGGTCGCATCTGCCCGATCGAGACGCCGGAAGGCCCGAATATCGGCCTCATCAACAGCCTCGCGACCTATGCGCGCGTCAACCAGTACGGCTTCATCGAGAGCCCGTACCGCAAGGTCGCCGACGGCAAGGTGACCGACGAGGTGATCTATCTCTCCGCCATGGAGGAGGGGCGCTACACCATCGCCCAGGCCAATGCCGAGCTGGACGAGAAGGGCAAGCTCGTGTCCGACCTGATCTCCTGCCGTCGCGGCGGAGATTTCGTCATGGCGCGGCGCGAGGACATCGAGCTGATCGACGTGTCGCCCAAGCAGCTCGTCTCGGTGGCCGCGGCGCTGATCCCGTTCCTGGAGAACGACGACGCCAACCGGGCGCTGATGGGCTCCAACATGCAGCGGCAGGCCGTGCCGCTCATCCAGGCCGAGGCGCCCTTGGTCGGCACCGGCATGGAGGAGACGGTGGCGCGCGATTCGGGCGTGGCCATCGCCGCGCGCCGCTCGGGCGTCGTCGACCAGGTCGACGCCACCCGCATCGTGGTGCGCGCGACGGAGGAAACCGCGACCGACGCGCCGGCGGTGGACATCTACAACCTCCTCAAGTTCCAGCGCTCCAACCAGAACACCTGCATCACGCAGCGTCCGCTGGTGAAGGTGGGCGACCTGGTCTCCGCCGGCGACATCATCGCCGACGGACCCTCGACCGAGCTGGGCGAGCTCGCGCTGGGGCGCAACGTGCTCTGCGCCTTCATGCCGTGGCAGGGCTACAACTTCGAGGATTCGATCCTCATCTCCGAGCGCATCGTGCGCGACGACGTCTTCACCTCGATCCATATCGAGGAGTTCGAGGTGATGGCCCGCGACACCAAGCTGGGCCAGGAGGAGATCACGCGCGACATCCCCAATGTCGGCGAGGAGGCCCTGAAGAACCTCGACGAGGCCGGCATCGTCTATATCGGCGCCGATGTCAAGCCGGGCGACATCCTGGTCGGCAAGGTGACGCCGAAGGGCGAATCGCCGATGACGCCGGAGGAGAAGCTGCTCCGGGCGATCTTCGGCGAGAAGGCGTCCGACGTGCGCGACACCTCGCTGCGGCTGCCGCCGGGCGTCTCCGGCACGATCGTCGAAGTGCGGGTGTTCTCGCGGCGCGGCGTCGACAAGGACGAGCGCGCGCTCGCCATCGAGCGGGCGGAGATCGAGCGCCTCGCCAAGGACCGCGACGACGAGCGGGCGATCCTCGAGCGGAGCTTCTATGCCCGCCTCAAGGAGCTGCTCGCCAACCAGACCTCCGTCACGGGCCCGAAGGGCCTGAAGGCGGCAACCAAGATCACCGACAAGGTGCTGGCGGAATTCACGCCCGGCCAGTGGCGCCAGATCGCCGTCAAGAACGACAAGAAGATGGCCGATATCGAAGCCTTGAAGAAGCAGTTCGATGAATCGATCCAGGCGCTGCAGGCCCGCTTCGACAACAAGGTCGAGAAGCTGCAGCGCGGCGACGAGCTGCCCCCGGGCGTGATGAAGATGGTGAAGGTCTTCGTCGCGGTGAAACGCAAGCTGCAGCCGGGCGACAAGATGGCCGGCCGCCACGGGAACAAGGGCGTCATCTCCAAGATCATGCCGATCGAGGACATGCCCTATCTCGAGGACGGAACCTCCGTCGATATCGTTCTGAACCCGCTTGGCGTGCCCAGCCGCATGAATGTCGGCCAGATCCTGGAGACGCATCTGGGATGGGCCTGCGCCGGTCTCGGCCGCCAGATCGCCCAGATTCTGGAGAAGGTGCGCCGGTCCGGCGAATCCGCCGAGATGCGCAAGCACCTGAAGCATATCTACGGCAAGAAGGCCTATGGCAGCGATATCGAGGAGCTGAACGACGAGCAGGTCCTGGAGCTTGCCGGCCATCTGCGGCGCGGCGTTCCCGTCTCATCGCCCGTCTTCGACGGCGCGCGCGAGGAGGACATCGTCAACATGCTGCAACAGGCCGGGCTCGACGCGTCGGGCCAGGTCACGCTCATCGATGGGCGCACCGGCGAGGCTTTCGAACGGAAGGTCACCGTCGGCTACATCTACATGCTGAAACTGCACCATCTGGTGGACGACAAGATCCACGCCCGCTCGATCGGCCCCTACAGCCTCGTCACCCAGCAGCCGCTGGGCGGCAAGGCTCAGTTCGGCGGACAACGGTTCGGCGAGATGGAGGTGTGGGCGCTCGAGGCTTACGGCTCGGCCTACACGCTGCAGGAGATGCTGACGGTGAAGTCGGACGACGTCTCGGGCCGAACCAAGACCTACGAGGCGATCGTGCGCGGCGACGACAACTTCGAGGCCGGCATTCCGGAGAGCTTCAACGTGCTGGTGAAGGAGCTTCGCTCGCTCGGCCTCAACGTCGAACTGACGCAGCGGAGCTATTGAGCCTCGGCCGCGAACGGCCGGACGAAAAGACGAATCGGATCTCCCATCGGCCCTGAAGGGCCCAAAGGAGCGGACGCGACATGAACGAATTGATGAGCATCTTCGGGCAGCCTGCAAGCCCGCAGACCTTCGATCAGATCCGCATCTCGATCGCCAGCCCGGAGCGCATCCGCTCCTGGTCCTTC
>DATIDB010000219.1:0-2053 GCA_035456545.1 Alphaproteobacteria bacterium
AGGCCCCCGAGCATCGCGTTGAAGGCAGCCATGGCGGAATCGATTTCGCGGAAGACGGCGCCCTTGAGCGCGGGCGTCGCCTCGAAGTCGAGCTGGCTCACCCTGCCGGCGCCTTCGGCCAGCTCGCGCAACGGCCGCAGGATGGCGCGGCTGAGCAGAAGGGAAAGCGCCACCGCGGCGATGAGGATGGCGAAGGTCGCCAGCGCCGCCCAGCGGATGCGGCCGATCAAAGCCAGCTCCTGCGGGCTCTTCGCATAAGCGCCGACGATCCAGGGGGAATCGCCATATCCTTCGATCCGGCGATAGAGCAGGACGTACTCCTCGCCCGCGACCTCGACCAGATTGCTGTAGACCCCGTCATCGCCCGCGGCCGGAAGCTCGGATCCTTTCGCTCCCCAGAGCCGCTGCAGCACGGGGTCGCCCAGCTCGGTCAAGGCCAGCAGCGGCTTGCTCGCCGAGAGCCCGCGCGGACCTCCGGCCAATGCCGGATGCGCGATGACCCGCAGGTCCTCGGTGAGGATGAAGGCGACCGAATCGTCCCCGGCGTGCGGCAGGGATCGGGATAGGTTGGCGATCGAGACGACCGAGACCACCGCCCCGAGGTACCGGTTGCCGCGCCGCACCGGAGCGAAGAGCGTGATCTGCGTATCGCCCAGATCGGGCAAGTAGAGGATGGCGCCCCATTGCGGTCCGGAGGCGCGCTCGGCCTCGGCCAGCACTTCGCGCGACCGCGTCTGCTCGTGGCCGCGCGAGATGCCGCTGTCGAACCCGCTCTCGCTTCGGGTGGCGCGAACGATCGAATGATCGGTCCGCAGGAACGCGACGCCGGAGACCTGCGGCGCGGCCGCGAGGGCCCCGAGCATCACCGTCTGCAGGCGGAGGTCGTCGGCCTGGTCGATCTCGCCCGAGCCGATCAGCCGCGCCAGGAACGCGGCTTGAGCGCGCGCGGGCGCAAGGCTGGCGGAAACGGAGGCGACCACGGAATCGACATATTGCCGGGCCGCGGTGCGCAGAAGCTCGCGCGTGTTCACCTGCGCCGTGCCGAGGGTGATCAAGAGCACGGCGCCGACAGAAATGACGACCAGCGCCCCGAACCCGACGACGAGCGTCGCCGCGATGCTCAGCTTCCAGGCGCCTCGCCGACCGGACGCGCCCGGCACAGCCGCCCCCTTTTCCCCCGCCGCGCTCATGCGGGGCGCAGTCTAGCGGGCGCGGAGGGAAATAGTCGAAATCTTCTCGTGAAGTTCGGAACGGATCGCGGCTTTCTTAGCCGTCGTCTTCGTCGCCGTCGTCGTCCTCGTCCTCCTCGTGCCGGTCCTCACCGCTCACGAAGCTGCATTGCGCCTCGCCGCCGCCCAGAAGCAGCGGCAGCGCGAGCAGGGCGAGGAGTAGGAGGCGCGAGCGCTGCGGCGATTCGCGGGCCTCGGGATCGGCCGTTTTCCGTCGCTTTCGCATATCGGTGAGGATGTCGCGTCCGAAGCGCGCGATCCACTCCTCCTCGGGCGCTGAAATCGCTCCGAAAGAGGAAACTCGCCCGGCTGATCGATGTTCCTTCAGAGCCCGTTTCTCTCATCCAGAGCGGGCACTCGCCGACATGCCCGATCTGACCGGAGGGCACTCCCCCGCGCTTTATTCTGGCCAGGATTTGGCCCGGCTTTATCAAGCCTACGGCGCGCGGCCCTACTGGCAGGGCGGCGGCGCTGGGCCGGGAGACGGCCGGGGTTAGCCCGAAGGGGCTCCCCAGGGCGCAACAAGGCATGACGGGCGGCGTTCCCTATCGCGGGGCGCCGCCCCACTTGTTGATCGCGGTTGAGTCATGCGCTTATTGAAATGGGCGGGCATCGTCGTCGGCGCCCTTGCGGTTCTGCTGCTGATCGCGGCCGGCGGGCTCTTCGTCTATCTCTCCTCGGATCATTTTAGATCGACGCTGGCGGGGCGGGCCGGATCGGCGACCGGCCGCGACATCCAGATCGCCGGCGATATCGACATCGATTGGGGCCGCACCACGCGGGTGGCGCTCAACGGCGTCCGGATCGGCAATGCCGATTGGGGG
>DATIDB010000220.1:0-20190 GCA_035456545.1 Alphaproteobacteria bacterium
CGCCGGATCGTTCAGGGCCGCGAGCGATGGCCCTTTCAACTCGAGCTGAAGGTTAATGCCTTCGACGGCCGCAAGATTCGCGATCGCCCCGGTGAGGCTCGCGAGGACCAGATCCTCCTTCCCGACCACCGCCTGGATCGCATTGGCGGAATAGACGCCCTTCGTCTCCTGGAGGCGGAGGCTGGCCTTGTAGGGCCCGAGCGCCGGGATCGGCGTGCCGGCGAGAGCGGAAAGATCGCCCATCTGCCCGCCTTCGGCCGAGACCACCAGGTTCGTGCCTTTGTCGGCTCCCGGCTTGCCGAGCTCGCCGAGAAGACGCAGCGTGGCGCCGCCCGCCTTCGCCTCCAGATCGACGGCCACTGGCTCGCCCGACATGAGGCTTTCCATCGCGCCCAGCGTGCCCTTCGCCTCGATCGGGTTGTCGTTGTAGCGGGCGACGAGGTCGATCGTCATCGGCGCGCTCCGGCTTGGCGCCGAGGCATTGAGCCGCTCCACGGCGACCGTCGTCACCTGCCCGGTCCGTCCGTCGCGGTAGGTCAGCACGGAGTCCTCGACCGCGACCTCATCGAAAGCCGGGATCAACGCCTCGCCCTGCGCCTCTTCCGCCGGAGCCGGCGCGGGGGCGGCGGGCTCGGCGCCGGGCTCCTGCGTCAGCACCCAGTTGCCGACGCCCTTCGCATCGGTCTCAAAGCGGATGTCGGCGCCCGAGAGGACGATCCGCTCCACCCGCACCTGCTTGCTGAGCAGCGGCAGCAAGGCGACCTTGGCCTCGAAGCGCTTGACCGCGACCATCTGCGGGTCCTTCGACCAGGCGGCATTCGCCAGCGACACGTCGGAGAGGGCCAAAGCGGGGCTGAAGGACACTTCGAGATCGATCGGGCCGCCGATCACCACCTTGCGGCCGGTCGTCTCCTCGATCCGTTGAGCGATCAGCTCGCGATATTGATTGAGATCGAGGGATTTCAGGATCGCGAACGCGGCCACGACGACCGCAACCAGCAGCACGACGATGCCGCCCAAGACCCATTTCAGCACACGCATGGCTTTCCCCTAGAGCAGACTTAAAACGCAGTCAGGCAGCTCCTCGCATCGCTCCACGATTCGACTCGCGCCCGCGGCTTTCAAATCCGGCCCCGCATGATAGCCCCAAGCGACGCCGACCGCACGCGCCCCGGCCCGGCGCGCCATTTCCATGTCGAAGGAGGTGTCGCCGACCACCACGGTGCGGTCCGGATCGACTCCGGTCTCGGCCATCGCCCGCAACACCATGGCCGGATGTGGCTTGCCAGGGTTTGAATCCGCCGTTTGCAAGGTGATGAAGCGGTTGGAAAGGCCGTGCCGCTCCAAAGTGGCGAGGAGCCCGCGCCGCGCCTTTCCGGTGGCGACGCCGAGCAGCAATCCGGCCGAATCCAAGGCGTCGAGCGCCGCGGCCACGCCGGGGAAGAGCGGTTCGTGGAAATCGGGCCGGCTGCGCATGGCGAAGAAAGCTTCGCGATAGGCCTCGGCCACCCGGGCCGCGGGAGCGCCGTTCGACGCCAGACGCGCAACCGCCTCGTCGAGGCTGAGCCCGATGACACGGCGGATGGCGGCGTCCTCGGGCACGGCGCAGCCATGGGCGGCGAAGGCGTCGCGCATGCAGGCAAGGATCGCGTGCTGGCTGTCGACGAGCGTCCCGTCGCAGTCGAACACGACGAGGCGCGGCCGCCCGTCAGTCGCGAAGATCGGCATCGCCCGACGCGTCCATCGAAAAGCCGAGGAAGGCGAATGTCTCGCGCATATGCCCCGGCAAAGGGGCTTCGACCTCGATCGCGCCGCCCTTGGGATGCGGCATGCGGATCGCGCGCGCATGCAGGTGCAGCTTCGGGTTCTCCGTGCCGCCGGGAAGCGCGGCCTCCCGCCCGCCATATTTGAAATCGCCGAGGATCGGCGCGCCGAGCGCGGCGCAATGGACGCGGAGCTGATGCGTGCGTCCGGTCTCGGGCATGAGCGCGAGCCAGGCCGCCTCGCGCCCCGCCCGCTCCACCACCCGCCAGCGCGTCACCGCCCGCAAGCCTTCCTCCTGGTCGGCGGCGACGCGCTCGCCGCGCGCGCCGGCGAGCTTCGCCAACGGCAGATCGATCGTGCCGGAGCTGCGCTCAGGGACGCCGACGGTGACCGCCCAGTACAGCTTCCTCGCATCCTTGTGCCGGAACGCCTCCGCAAGCGCCCGCGCCGCAGGCGTCGTGCGCGCCAGAAGCAGCACGCCGCTGGTGTCGCGGTCGAGCCGATGGACCAGCTTCGGCCGTTCCTCGGCGTCGAAGCGCAGGGCGTCCAGCATGGCGTCGAGATGCCGCTCGGTGCGCGTGCCGCCCTGGACGGCCAGTCCCGCCGGCTTGTCGAGCGCGATCAGCCAAGCGTCCTTGTAGAGCACGCGCCGCTTGAGATCGGAGGCTTCGCCCGGATCGATCTCGACCCGGCGCTTGGGCGCGGGCGCCTCGATGCCGAGCGGCGGCACGCGCACGCTCTGGCCCGGCTCAAGCCGCATCGAGGCTTTCGCGCGGCGCCCGTCCACCCGCACCTGGCCGGTGCGCAAGAGCTTTTCCAGCCGGCCATGGCCGAGGGTCGGAAAGCGACGCTTGAACCAGCGGTCGAGCCTGAGGTCGGTTTCGTCTTGGGTGACGGTGAGGGTCTGAACGGCGGTCATTTTCAGTTCGCTCCCCCCTTGCGGGACCCTTGCGAGAGGGGTGACCTGGCGGGATCGGGCACGGTGCCCCAATCCCTCGCCCCGCAAGGCGGGGAGAGGGTGGACGAGCGCAGCGAGGCCGGGTGAGGGGCGATCATGGGCGCGAACTCCTCACCGAAACAGCGGCTATGCCCCTCACCCGGCTCGGCGCAGTGCGCCTCGCCGACCTCTCCCCGCTCGCGCGGGGCGAGGTAATCATGCCGGGCGAGCCGTATCACTCCTCGCCCCCATGACCACCCCGCGCCTGCTTCTCCGCGCGCAGGCGGTCCCAGTATTCCAGCCGCTTGCGGATCTCGCGCTCGAAGCCGCGCTCGACCGGCTCGTAGAAGCGCCGCCGCTCCATCTCCTCGGGAAAGTAATCCTGTCCGGAGAAGCCCTCGGCCGTATCGTGGTCGTAGGCGTAGCCCTTCCCGTAGCCGAGCTGCTTCATGAGGCGCGTCGGCGCGTTGAGGATGTGCTTGGGCGGCATGAGCGAGCCCGTCTCCTTGGCCGCGCGCATCGCTGATGCGAACGCCGTATATGCCGCATTCGACTTGGGCGCGGTGCCGAGATAGATCACGCATTGCGCCAGCGCCAGCTCGCCCTCGGGAGAGCCAAGCCGCTCATAGGTGTCCCAGGCGGCGAGCGACTGATGCAGCGCCTGCGGATCGGCGAGGCCGACATCCTCGACGGCGAAGCGCACCATGCGCCGGGCGATGTAGAGCGGGTCCTCGCCGCCCGCCAGCATCCGGGCGAGCCAATAGAGCGCCGCGTCGGTGTCGGAGCCGCGCAGCGACTTGTGCAGCGCGCTGATGAGGTTGTAGTGCCCTTCCTGCGCCTTGTCGTAAAGCGGCGCGCGGCGCTGCACGGCGGCGACCAGCGCGGCGGTGTCCAAGGGCGCGGCGGGCGAAAGCTGGAACAGCTCCTCGGCAAGGTTGAGCACATACCGCCCGTCGCCGTCCGCCATGGCCTTGAGCGCCTGCCGCGCATCGGAAACGAGCGGCAGCGCGCGCCCGACCTCCGCCTCCGCGCGCTGAAGGAGGATCTCCAGCGCCGCCTCGTCGAGACGATTGAGCACCAGCACCTGGCAGCGCGACAGAAGCGCGCCGTTCAGCTCGAAGGACGGGTTCTCCGTGGTTGCGCCGACCAGGATCACGGTGCCGTCCTCGACGTAAGGGAGGAAGCTGTCCTGTTGCGCGCGGTTGAAGCGGTGGATCTCGTCGACGAAGAGCAGGGTGCCGCGCCCCGCCTCGCGCAGCTTCTTCGCCTGGTCGAAGACCTTGCGCAGATCGGCGACGCCCGAGAACACCGCCGAGAGCGGCTGGAACTCCAGCTCCGTATGCTCCGCCAGGAGGCGCGCGATGGTGGTCTTGCCCGACCCCGGCGGTCCCCAAAGGATCATCGAGGCGAGGCGCCCTTGCGCGACCATGCGGCCGATCGGGGCGTCGGGCTTGAGGAGATGGTCCTGGCCGACGACCTCCTCCAGCCGTTTCGGGCGGAGCCGGTCGGCGAGCGGCCTGGGAGCCTGGGTTTCGAACAGCGTCGCCATGGCGCCTATTTAGGTGCGTTTCAGCGAACCGTCACGGTCTGGACCTGCCCATCGCGGCGGAAGGCGATCTGCCAGGTCTGCACGCGGCCGGCCAAGGCGGCCTTCAGCTCATCCACCGAGCCGACCGGACGGCCGTTCACCGAGAGGATCACATCGCCGGCCTCAAATCCGATCCGCTCCGCGATGCCGCCGCGCTCGACGCCGAGAATCGCCACTCCGGACCACGCGCCGTCCCAGGACATCTCCTCGGCGACGGCCGGCGACGGGTTGATCGCGACCGCCCCTTCGAGCGGATTGGTTCCAACGATGCGGGTCTTCTGGCGCGGCGGCGTCTCGGGCGCGGCGGCGAGGCGCAGCCTGGCGCGCATCGCTTCGCCCTTGCGCAGGAACTCGACCTCGGCGTCCTCCCCGCCATGCAGCGTCAGCAGCCGGTAATTCAGGGAAGACGGGTCCAGGACCTCGCGCCCGTTGACGGCGAGAATGACGTCGCCCGGTCTAAGCCCCGCGCGCTGCGCGGGGCCGCCATCATAGACGCGGTTGACGACGATGCCGCCGGGACGCTCCAGCCCGAGCCCGGGCGCCAGCTCGGCGGTCGCGGTCTGGCCCATCAGCCCCGCCCAGGGCCGCACGAGCGGCGAGCCCGCCTCCGCCGCCGCGACCACCGCCGCGACCATGTTGGAGGGAATGGCGAAGCCGATGCCGATCGACCCGCCGCTGCGCGAGAAGATCGCGGTGTTGATGCCGACCAGCCGCCCATCCATGCCGACCAGCGCGCCGCCGCTGTTGCCAGGATTGATGGCGGCGTCGGTCTGGATGAAGAAGCCGAGATCGGAGATGCCGATCTGGGTGCGGGCCAGCGCCGAGACGATACCACCGGTGACGGTTTGGCCGACGCCGAAGGGATTTCCGATCGCCAGGACCAGGTCGCCGACCTCCAGCTCGTCGGAATCCCGCAGCTCCAGAACGGGCAGCGTCGCGCCATGCGCATCGACGCGCAGCACGGCGAGGTCGGTCTTCTCGTCGGAGGCCAGGATCCGCGCCGGGAACTCGCGCCGGTCCGCGAGCACGACGCGAATCTCGCTGGCGTCGGCGACCACGTGATGGTTGGTCACGATGATGCCGTCGGCGCGCAGGATCACCCCCGAGCCGAGGGAGTTGCGCACCCGCTCGCGCGGCCCGATGGCGTCCCGGAAAAAATGCCGGAACAAGGGATCGTCGAAAAGCGGCGAGGCGACGGTGCGCTCGACCTGCCGCGCATAGATGTTGACCACCGCCGGCGCCGCCTTGCGCGCGACCGGCGCGAAGGACAGCTCCATGGCTCCGGCGCTCTCGGGCACCTGCTTTGCGGCTTGTGCGAGCGCGGGAGCGGCGATGTGAAGCGCCATGCAGGCGAGGAGCGCCGCCAGGGTTCGTTGGATGGAGACGGGCACGGTCATGTCGGGCGCTGAGGGTAGCATGGGTGCGGCTCACGCGCGCATCACTCCCTCGCCCCGCAGCGCGGGGGGAGGGTGCCGAGCGTAGCGAGGCGGGTGAGGGGCGGCCGGGGGCGCGAACTCCCGCCGTCTCGGCAGCGACCCCCCTCACCCGGCTCGGCGCATGGCGCCTTGCCGACCTCTCCCCGCTCGCGCGGGGCGAGGTATGAAACGAAAAGGGCGGCACCGAGGCCGCCCTAGAATGCAAACAGAGGGCAAAGGGCAGGTTCAGCCCTGCTCCTCCTCCTCGCCAGCCTCGGTTTTTTCGGCGGTCGGGCCGGAATCGAGGCCCTTGGCGTCAGGATCGCGGTCGACCAGCTCGATCACCGCCATGGGAGCGGCGTCGCCGTAACGGAAGCCGGCCTTCAGCACCCGGGTGTAGCCTCCGCTGCGCGTCGCATAGCGCTCGGCCAAGGGACCGAACAGCTTTTGTGCGAGCTGCGCGTCCTGCAACACCGAGATCGCCTGGCGACGGGCATGCAGGTTGCCGCGCTTGCCCAAGGTGATCAGGCGGTCGACCACGCGCCTCAGGTCCTTGGCCTTCGGAAGGGTGGTGGTGATCTGCTCGTGCTTGATCAGCGCCGCCGCCATATTGGCGAACATCGCCTTGCGATGGGCGGTGGTGCGACCCAGCTTGCGGCCGGAGAGACCGTGACGCATGGCCTTGCCTCGTATCCTTTCAGCGGCGCCTTAATACGGCTCTTCGAGCCTCTTGGCCAGTTCCTCGATGTTCTCGGGCGGCCAATTCGGGATCTCCATGCCGAGATGGAGGCCCATCTGCGCCAGCACTTCCTTGATCTCGTTCAGCGACTTGCGCCCGAAATTCGGCGTCCTCAGCATTTCGGCCTCGGTCTTCTGAACGAGGTCGCCGATATAGACGATGTTGTCGTTCTTCAGGCAGTTCGCCGAGCGGACGGACAACTCCAGCTCGTCCACCTTGCGCAGCAGGTTCTTGTTGAAGGGCGGCTCGACGGCGGTGCCTTCCTTCTCGGCCGCGCGCGGCTCCTCGAAATTGATGAAGAGCTGGAGCTGGTCCTGAAGGATGCGGGCGGCCAGGGCCACGGCGTCCTCGGGCGTGACGGCGCCGTTCGTCTCGATCTGCATCGAGAGCTTGTCGTAGTCGGTGACCTGCCCGACGCGGGTGTTCTCGACCTTGTAGGAGATCTTGCGCACGGGGCTGAACAGCGCGTCGACGGGAATGAGGCCGATCGGCGCGTCCTCGGCACGGTTGGCCGAAGCCGGGACATAGCCCTTGCCGGCCTGCACGGTGAACTCGACCGAGAGCTTGGCGCCCTGGTCGAGCGTGCAGAGCACGAGATCGGGATTCATGATCTCGATGTCGTGGCCGGTCTCGATCAGGCCCGCGCGGACCTCGCCCGGCCCCTCGGCCTTGAGGCGCATCCGCTTCGGCCCCTCGCCATGCATGCGCAGCGCGATCGCCTTGATGTTGAGGACGATGTCGGTCACGTCCTCGCGCACCCCGGGGATCGAGGAGAATTCATGCAGCACGCCCTCGATCTGCACCGAGGTCACGGCCGCCCCCTGCAGGGAGGAGAGCAGCACGCGCCTCAAGGCATTGCCGAGCGTGAGGCCGAATCCGCGCTCCAGCGGCTCGGCGACGACGGTCGCCTCGCGCTTCGGGTCGGTCCCGCCATCGATCTGCAGCTTGTTCGGCTTGATCAACTCGGTCCAGTTCTTCTGAATCACCGGTCCATCCTCAATAGCTCGGGGCCGCCGGATTCTCCCAGCCGCCCCATCATTGAACCCGTTTCAAACTCCTCGCGCCGCCGAACGGGCGGCGACGATCAGACCCGCCTGCGCTTCGGAGGCCGGCACCCGTTATGCGGGATCGGAGTCACGTCCCGAATCTGGGTGATCGTGAACCCCACCGCCTGCAAGGCGCGCAACGCGGATTCGCGCCCCGCCCCGGGGCCTTTCACCTCGACCTCGACGGTGCGCACCCCATGCTCCATCGCCTTGCGCCCGGCCGCCTCGGCCGCGACCTGTGCGGCATAGGGGGTGGACTTGCGGCTGCCCTTGAAGTTCTGGCTGCCGGAGGATGCCCAAGCGATCGTGTTCCCCTGCGCGTCGGTGATGGTGATCATCGTGTTGTTGAAGGACGCGTTCACATGCGCGACGCCCGAAGTGATGTTCTTCTTCTCACGGCGCCGCACGCGCGGCGAAGCTGCCTTGGTGACCATGGGTAAGGATTCTCGCGCGCTGCTCTAGGGTTTTCTCGTCAGACGGCCTTCTTCTTGCCGGCGATCGGCCGCGCCTTGCCCTTGCGGGTGCGGGCGTTGGTATGGGTCCGCTGGCCGCGCACCGGCAGGTTCTTGCGGTGCCGCAGGCCCCGGTAGCAGCCGAGATCCATCAGCCGCTTGATGTTCATCGCGACCTCGCGCCTGAGGTCGCCCTCGACGCGGTAGTCGCGATCGATGGTCTCGCGGATGCGGACCACCTCGTCGTCGGTGAGTTGGCTGACCCGCCGCTCCGAGGGAATGCCGACCTTCTCGCAGATCTCCCTGGCCTTGGTCGAGCCAATGCCGTGGATATAGGTGAGCGCGATGAGCACGCGCTTCTGGGTCGGAATATTGACGCCGGCGATTCGCGCCACGGGGTCCTCTCCTAGTCCTTGTAGTATCTCTAGATTTTGGGTGCGCACCACCGCTCAGGCGCGGGTGCGGGCCAGAGAGGCGGCGCATTATACGGATGGAACCTTGACTGTCAACGCCCACCGGCCCCTCCGCGGCGCTCTCCGGCATCGCCTTTGCGCAACCGTTCGATCAGCCCCTCGATCTCCGCCGCCACGGCGCCGATATCGGCCATGCCGTCGACGCTCCTCAGGATTCCCTGGGCCGCGTAATAGGGCAGGATCGGGGCGGTCTGGGCATGATAGGCGGCAAGCCGCGCCTTGACCGTCTCGGGGTTGTCGTCCGGCCGGCGGATGAATTCGCTCGCCCCGCAGCGGTCGCACCGCCCCTCCACTTTCGGCCGCTGATAGATATCGTGATACCCGGCCCCGCATTTGGCGCAGGAGAAGCGCCCGGAGATGCGCTCGATCAGGACCGCGTCGTCCACCTTGAGCTCGATCACCAGGTCCAGCTTGAGGCCCCGCTCGGCCAGCATCTTGTCCAGCGCGCGGGCCTGCGCGCTCGTGCGTGGGAAGCCGTCGAGGATGACCCCCTTTTTCGTCTCCGGCCGTCCGATCCGCTCCGCGATCATGGCGATGATGATGTCGTCGGGCATGAGTTGGCCCGCCTCCATGACCTTCTTGGCCTGCCGACCCAGCTCCGAGCCCGAGGCCGCCGCGGCGCGCAGCATGTCGCCGGTCGAGAGCTGGACCAACCCATATTGGCGTTCGAGCCGCTTGGCCTGGGTTCCCTTGCCGGCGCCCGGGGGCCCCAGCAGGATCAGGTTGATCACCGGCGCCCCCGCAGCTTCGCCTTCTTGACCAGTCCTTCGTATTGGTGGGCGAGCAGGTGCGAATGGATCTGCGCGACCGTGTCCATCGTTACCGAGACGACGATGAGCAGGCTGGTGCCCCCGAAATAGAACGGCACCGCAAAGCGCGAGACCAGGATTTCGGGCAGAAGGCAGACCGCCGCCAGATAGGCCGAGCCGACCACCGTCAGCCGCGTCAGCACATAGTCGAGATACTCGGCCGTGCTCTTGCCGGGGCGGATGCCGGGAATGAAGCCGCCATGGCGTTTCAGGTTGTCGGCGGTGTCGTTCGGATTGACCACGATCGCCGTATAGAAGAACGAGAAGAAGACGATCAGCGCCACATAGGCGACCATATAGGCCGGGTGGCCGTGGCCGAGATAGGCGGTGATGGTGCCGAGCCAGCCCTCCGCCCCCGCCACCCCGAAGCCGGCGGCCGTGGCCGGCAGGAGGAGGAGCGAGCTGGCGAAGATCGGCGGGATGACGCCGGAGCTGTTCAGCTTCAGGGGCAGATGGGAGCTCTCGCCGCCGAACAGCTTATTGCCGACCTGGCGCTTGGGGTACTGGACGATGATCCGGCGCTGCGCCCGCTCCATGAACACGATGAAGGTGATCACGGCGACCGCGACCACCAGCATGAAGAGGATGAAGAAGGTCGACCGCTCGCCCGAGCGCCCCAGCTCGAGCATTTGCACGAGCGCGAGCGGCAGGTTGGCGACGATGCCCGAGAAGATGATCAGCGAGATGCCGTTGCCGACGCCGCGCGCGGTGATCTGCTCGCCTAGCCACATCAGGAAGATGGTGCCGCCGGTCAGCGTGACCACCGTGGTGAAGCGGAAGAGAAGCCCGGGGGCGGACACCACGCCCGCGCTCGCCTCCAGCCCAACGGCGATGCCATAGGCCTGGACCGCCGCGAGAAGAACGGTGCCGTAGCGTGTGTATTGATTGATCTTTTTCCGTCCCGCCTCTCCTTCCTTCTTGAGCTGCTCCAGGGTCGGCGAGACCGCCGTCAGGAGCTGCATGATGATGGAGGCGGAGATGTAGGGCATGATGTTGAGGGCGAAGATCGTCATGCGCCGGACCGCGCCGCCGGCGAACATGTCGAACATGCCGAGGATCCCGCCGGCATTGGTCTCGAACAGCGCGGCCATCGCGTGGGCGTCGATGCCCGGCAGCGGGATATGCGCGCCGATCCGGTAGACCACCAGCGCCGCGAGCGTGAACCAAATCCGCTTCTTCAGCTCGGTCGCCTTGGCGAAGGCGCCGAAATTCAGATTGGCGGCGAGCTGTTCTGCGGCGGATGCCATTCCACGCTACCTCTGGAAATGCGCGGGCGAGCGGGAGGATGAAACGGGCGGCCCGCCGCCTTCCCGTGTCATTTAGGCGGTCGCGGGCGCCGCCACAACCACCTTGCCGCCGGCCTTCTCGACCGCCTCGATGGCGGATTTCGAGGCGCGGTCCACCTCGATCGTGAGGGCCTGCTTCAATTCGCCCTTGGCCAGGAGCTTGACGCCGGCGCCGATCTTGTTGACGAGGCCCGCGGCTTTCAGCGCCTCGCGGCCGACCGTCGCCTTCGGGTCGAGCTTGCCGGCCTCGATCGCCTGCTGCAGGCGTCCGAGATTCACCACCGCATGCTCCTGGCGGAAGATGTTGTTGAAGCCGCGCTTGGGGAGGCGGCGATGCAACGGCATCTGCCCGCCCTCAAATCCCTTGATCGCGACGCCGGTGCGCGCGGTCTGGCCCTTGCCGCCGCGCCCAGCGGTCTTGCCTTTCCCCGAGCCGATGCCGCGGCCGACGCGGATACGGTTCTTGCGAGCGCCTGGATTGTCGGAAAGCTGATTGAGTTTCATGGCGTTACGTGATCTCCCTCAGAACCCGAATCAACCGAGTTCCTCGACCCGCACCAAGTGATGCACCTTGCGGATCATTCCGCGCACGGCCGGAGAATCCGGCAGCTCGCGGCTGCGGTTCATCTTGTTGAGCCCGAGCCCGATCAGGGTCGCGCGCTGATCCTTCTTGCGCCCGATGGGACTGGCGATCTGGGTGACCTTCAGCTTGCCGGCCATGGCCCTACTCCCGCGCCTCGGCCTCGCGGCGGCCGAGAATGTCGCTGACCTTCTTGCCGCGCCGGCTGGCGACCGACCGCGGCGAGGACGACCCGCCGAGCGCGTCGAACGCGGCCTTGATCATGTTGTGCGGATTGGACGTGCCGACCGACTTGGCCACCACATCGGCGACGCCGAGGGCCTCGCAGATCGCGCGGATCGGTCCGCCGGCGATGATGCCGGTGCCGGGCTCGGCCGCGCGCATCACCACCCGGCCCGAGCCGAAATGGCCATGCGTGTCGTGATGAAGCGTACGACCCTCGCGCAAGGGGACGCGGATCATGCTGCGCTTGGCCTGTTCGGTCGCCTTGCGGATCGCCTCGGGCACCTCGCGCGCCTTGCCGGCGCCGTGGCCGACCCGCCCCTTGCCGTCGCCGACGACGACCAGCGCGGCGAAGCCGAACCGGCGCCCGCCCTTGACCACCTTGGCGACGCGGTTGATCGAGACCAGCTTCTCGACGAATTCGCCGTCATCGCGATCGCGATCCCGATCGCGCCCGCCCCGCTCGCCCTTTTCGCCTCGTGCCATCTGACCTGGTTTCCCGTTCCTAGAACTGCAATCCGCCCTCGCGGGCGCCGTCGGCGAGCGCCTTCACCCGCCCGTGATAGAGATATCCGCCGCGATCCAAAACGACCGCCTCGACCCCGGCTTCCTTGGCGCGCGCCGCAAGAAGGAGGCCGACCTGCTTGGCCGCCTCCTTGTCGCCGCCGCTCTTCAGCTTGCCCTTCAGCTCCTTGTCGAGCGTGGAGGCCGCCGCCAGCGTGGCCCCCTTCGCGTCGTCAATGACCTGGGCGTAGATGTGCCGGCCGGACCGGAACACGCTCAAGCGCGGCCGCGTCGTCTTGCGGCGCAGGTTGGTGCGAACCCGCCGCTCGCGGCGGTCGAAGAGTTTGATCGCGTTTGCCATGGTCCCGTCCGCCTATTTCTTCTTGCCTTCCTTGCGCAGGATTCGCTCGTTGTCGTATTTGATGCCCTTGCCCTTGTAGGGCTCGGGCTTGCGGAAGGCGCGAATTTCCGCCGCCACCTGGCCGACGCGCTGCCGATCGGCGCCGCTGATGGTGATCTGGGTGGGCTTCTCGCATTTGATCGTGACGCCCGCCGGGATCGGATAGATCACGTCGTGGCTGAAGCCGAGCTGGAGCTGCAGGTTCTTGCCCTGGACCTGCGCGCGATAGCCGACGCCGTTGATCTCCAGGGTCTTGCTGAAGCCCTTGGAGACGCCGCCGACCATGTTGTTCACATGCGCGCGCGTGGTGCCCCAGAGGGTGCGGGCGCGCTTCGTTTCCGAGCGCGGCGTCACCACCACCTTGCCGCCCTCCAGCTTGGCGTCGACCTCATCGCTCAAGCGAAGGCTGAGCTCACCCAACTTGCCCTTCGCCTTGAGGATTCGGTTGGCGATCTCCACCGTCACCCCGGAGGGCACCGTCACCGGATACTTTCCTACGCGCGACATGGCGGGAGTCCCTAGAACACGCGACAGAGGACCTCGCCGCCCAGATTGGCGGCGCGGGCCTCGTTGTCCGACATGACGCCCTTGGGCGTCGAAAGGATGGAGATGCCGAGGCCGTTATAGACCTTCGGCAGGTCCTTGATCTTGGAGTAGACGCGCCGGCCCGGCTTGGAGATGCGCGAGATCTCGCGGATCACCGGCCGGCCCTCGTGGTATTTCAGCTCGATGCGCAGCTCGGAGATGCCCGGCGAGACTTCCTCGGCGGCGAAATCGCGGATATAGCCCTCGCGCTTCAGCACCTCGAGCACGTTGGCGCGCAGCTTCGAAGCGGGACTCGAGACGTTCGGCTTGCGCGCCCGCTGTCCGTTGCGGATGCGGGTCAGCAGATCGCCGAGGGGATCACTCATCGTCATGGGTGTCTTCGATCCTCCTTACCAGCTCGCCTTGACCATGCCCGGGATCTGGCCCTTCGAGCCGAGTTCGCGGAGCGCGATGCGCGACAGCTTGAACTTGCGGTAGACCCCGCGCGGACGTCCGGTGAGTTCGCATCGGTTGCGAATGCGCACGCCGGCGCTGTTGCGCGGCAGCTCCGCCAGCTTGAGCTGGGCTGAGAACCGCTCCTCGATGGGCAGGCTTTGATCGCAGGCGATCGCCTTGAGGCGCACACGCTTGGCTGCATAGCGCTTCGCCATGAGGCGGCGGCGCTTGTTCTTCTCGACGGCGCTCGTCTTGGCCATGGTCCTCTACGTCCTTCAGCTCTGGAACGGCATGTCGAAACCGCGCAGCAAGGCCCGGGCCTCGTCGTCGGTCTTGGCGGTGGTCACGATGACCACGTCCATGCCGCGCACCTGGTCCACCCGGTCGTAATCGATCTCCGGAAAAACGATCTGCTCCTTCAGGCCGAGCGAGTAGTTGCCCCGGCCGTCGAAGCTGTTCGCCGACACGCCGCGGAAGTCGCGCACGCGCGGCAGCGCTATGGTGATCAAGCGGTCGAGGAACTCGTACATGCGCTCCTTGCGCAAGGTCACCTTGGCGCCGATCGGCATGCCCTGGCGCAGCTTGAAGGTGGCGATCGACTTCTTCGCCCGCGTCACCACCGGCTTCTGTCCGGTGATGAGGCTGAGCTCCTGAACGGCGGCATCGACCCGCTTGCCGTCCTGCACCGCCTCGCCCACGCCCATATTGACCACGATCTTCTCCAGGCGCGGCGCCTGAAGCGGGTTCGTGTAGCCGAACTCCTTCATCAGGTTCGGCTTGACGGTCTTTTCATAATGCTCGCGCAACCGGCTCATCTTCGAACCCGCCTCTAATCGATCGTCTCGCCGGAGCGACGGGCGACGCGCACCTTGCGGCCGCCCTTCAGCACCTTGAACCCCACCCGCGTCGGCTTGCCCGACTTCGGGTCGAGATGCGAGACGTTGGACACGTGGATCGACAGCTCCTTGTCGAGGATGCCGCCGCTCGGACTGGCCGCGCTTGGGCGCGTATGCCGCTTGGCGACATTCACGCCCGAGACGATGACGCGGCTTTCCTTCGGCAGGACCTTCAAGACATCGCCCTGCTTGCCCTTGTCGCGGCCGGTGATCACCACCACCCGGTCGCCCTTCTTGATCTTCAGTTTTGCCGACATCTCGAACACTCTCCGCCCGCGCCTAGAGCACTTCCGGCGCGAGGCTGACGATCTTCATGAACTTCTTGGCCCTCAACTCGCGCGTCACGGGGCCGAAGATGCGGGTGCCGATCGGCTCGCCCTGCTTGTTGATCAAGACCGCCGCGTTGCGGTCGAAGCGGATCGAGCTGCCGTCGTTTCGGCGGATTTCCCGCGCGGTGCGGACGATCACCGCCTGGTGCACGTCGCCTTTCTTCACGCGGCCCCGCGGAATCGCTTCCTTGACGGACACGACGATCACGTCGCCGACGGTGGCGAAGCGGCGCTTGGACCCGCCCAGCACCTTGATGCACTGCACCCTGCGCGCGCCGGAATTGTCGGCGACCTCGAGGTTCGTCTGCATCTGGATCATGGCTCTTCGATCTCCCGCCGGCTCTTGCCGTGCATCCCAGCCTTCAAGGCTGCGCGCCCGCGGCGGCGGCCGCCGCGGCTTCGGTCAGCACCTCCCAGCGCTTGCGCTTGGAGATCGGACGGCACTCGCGGATTTCGACCACGTCCCCGACCTTGAAACGGTTCGCCTCGTCATGCGCGGCGTATTTCTTGGAGCGCGTGATGTACTTCTTGTAGATCGGGTGCATGACGCGGCGCTCGACGCGGACCACGACGGTCTTGTCGCAGGCGTCGCTCACCACCGTTCCCTTCAAAACTCGCCTCGGCATCGTCTTCCCTCGCCCTTCAGGCCTGGCCGGCGTTCAGGATGGTCTTGATGCGCGCGATGTCGCGGCGCACCTGGCGCACCCGCGCCGTGTTCTCGAGCTGCCCGCTCGACCGCTGGAAGCGCAAGTTGAAGGCTTCCTTCTTCAGCTCCAGGAGCCGTGTCTGAAGCTCGTCGGGCGTCTTGCCGCGCAATTCCTCGGCCTTCATCGCTCTACGCTCCCTCGCCCTCGCCCAGCCGGGTCACGAACCGGGTCTTAATCGGCAGCTTGGCGGCCGCCAGCTCGAATGCGCGCCGGGCCAGCTCGGTCGGCACGCCGTCGATCTCGAACATGATCCGACCCGGATGGACGCGGCACACCCAGAATTCCGGCGCGCCCTTGCCCGATCCCATGCGCACCTCGGCCGGTTTGGTCGAGACCGGCACGTCGGGGAAAACGCGGATCCACACCCGGCCCGCGCGCTTCAAGTGGCGCGTGATCGCGCGGCGCGCGGCCTCGATCTGGCGCGCGGTCACGCGGTCCGGCTCCACGGCCTTCAATCCGAAGGAGCCGTAGCTCAAGGTGGTGCCGCCCTTCGCCGCGCCGTGGATGCGGCCCTTATGCGCCTTGCGGTATTTCGTCCGTTTCGGCTGAAGCATGGCTTCTTCGCTTTCTTAAATCGTCCTCTAGGCGCAGGGCCCGCCTACCGCGCGACCTGCTGCTCGGCCAGGCGCTTGTCCTGCGCCAGGGGATCGTGGGCCAGGATCTCGCCCTTGAAGATCCACACCTTGACCCCGCAGGTGCCATAGGTTGTGAAGGCGGTCGCCTGACCGAAATCGACATCGGCGCGCAAGGTGTGCAGCGGCACCCGGCCCTCGCGGTACCACTCGACGCGGGCGATCTCCGCCCCGCCGAGCCGGCCGCCGCAGGTGATGCGGATGCCCTGGGCGCCCAGGCGCATCGCGGACTGCACGGCGCGCTTCATCGCCCGGCGGAACGCGACCCGGCGCTCGAGCTGCTGGGCGATGTTCTCCGCCACCAGCCGGGCGTCCAGCTCCGGCTTGCGGATTTCCACGATATTGAGCGCGACCTCGCCGCCTGTGCGCTTGGACAGATCGCCGCGGAGCTTCTCGATATCGGCGCCCTTCTTGCCGATGACAACCCCCGGCCGGGCGGTATGGATGGTGATGCGCGCGCGCTTGGCCGGCCGCTCGATCACGATCCGGCTGACGCCGGCCTGCTGCAGGCGCTTCTCGAGGTACTTGCGCAGCTCCAAATCCTCATGGAGGAGCGAGGCGTATTCCTTGTCCGCGAACCAGCGCGAATCCCAAGTGCGGTTGATGCCGAGCCGCAGCCCGGTCGGATTGACTTTCTGGCCCATGGTTCAGGCGCTCTCCTCGCGTTCGCGCACGATGACGGTCAGGTTCGCCCAGGGCTTGAGGATGCGCGCGGAGCGGCCGCGCGCCCGGGTGGCGAACCGCTTCATGACGAAGCTCTTGCCCACCGACGCCTCGGCTACATAGAGCCGGTCGACGTCGAGCTGATGGTTGTTCTCGGCGTTGGCGATCGCCGCCTCCAGCACCTTGCGCACGTCCTGCGCGACGCGGCGCTTGGTGAAGTTGAGCTCCGCCAAGGCGGCGGCGGCGCTCTTGCCGCGGATGAGCTGCGCGACCAGGTTCAGCTTGCGCGGGCTGGTGCGGATCATCTTGAGGCCCGCCATGGCCTCGGTCTCGTTCAGGCGGCGCGGGTGCGATTTCTTGCTCATGCCCTGCCCCTTACGCCCGCTTCGCCTTCCTGTCCGCGGCATGGCCGTGGAAGGTGCGCGTAGGCGCGAACTCGCCGAACTTGTGGCCGATCATGTTCTCGGTCACCAGCACGGGGAGGAACTTGTGGCCGTTATAGACGCCGAAGGTCAGCCCGACGAATTGCGGCAGGATGGTCGAGCGCCGCGACCATGTCTTGATGATCTCGTTGCGCCCCGAGCCGCGGCTGGCCTCCGCCTTCTTCAAGAGATAGCCGTCCACGAAGGGACCCTTCCAAACCGAGCGCGCCATGTCCGCCGCTCCTCCTTACTTCGCCGCGTTCCGCCGGCGGACGATCCACCGGTTGGTCCGCTTGTTCTTGCGGGTCTTCTTGCCCTTGGTCGAGATGCCCCAGGGCGTCACCGGATGGCGCCCGCCCGAGGTGCGGCCCTCGCCGCCGCCATGCGGGTGGTCGATCGGGTTCATCGCCACGCCGCGCACATGCGGCCGCCGCCCCAGCCAGCGCGAGCGCCCGGCCTTGCCGATGACGATGTTCTGCTCGTCCGGATTGGAGACCGCGCCGATGGTCGCCATGCACTCGGCGGAGACCATGCGGACCTCGCCCGAGGAGAGGCGCAGGAGCGCCATGCCCTGGTCGCGCCCGACAAGCTGCACATAGGTGCCGGCCGAGCGCGCGAGCTGTCCGCCCTTGCCGATCTTCATCTCCACATTGTGGATGATGGTGCCGACGGGGATGTTCTTCATCGGCATGGCGTTGCCGGGCTTCACGTCCACCTTGTTGCCCGAGACCACGACGTCGCCGGCCTTCAGCCGCTGCGGGGCGAGGATGTAGGAGAGCTCGCCGTCCTCATACCGCACGAGGGCGATGAAGGCCGTGCGGTTGGGGTCGTATTCCAGCCGCTCGACCGTCGCGGGGACGTCGAACTTGCGGCGGCGGAAATCGATCACGCGATAGCGCCGCTTGTGGCCGCCGCCCTTCTGCCAGGAGGTGACGTGGCCGTGGCTGTTGCGCCCGCCGGTCTTGCGCAGCCCTTCGGTCAGCGCCTTGACGGGCTTGCCCTTCCACAGCTCGGAGCGGTCGACGATGACCAGCTGGCGCTGGCTCGGCGTGACCGGTTTGTATGATTTGAGCGCCATCTTCCTTTAGACCCCCGTGGTCACGTCGATGGACTGACCCTCGGCCAGGGTCACCATCGCCTTCTTGAAGTCCGGGCGCTTGCCGACGCGCCCGCGGAAGCGCTTGGTCTTGCCGAGCTGGCGGACGGTGTTCACGGCCACGACCTTGACCGAGAAAAGCCCCTCGACGGCGGCCTTGATTTCCGGCTTCGTCGCATCCAGAGGCACCTTGAAGGTGACCTGGTTGTGCTCGGAGCCGCGGGTGGACTTCTCGGTCACGACCGGCGAGCGCACAAGATCGTACATGCGCTCCTTCGACAGCTTCGCCGCCTGCTTGTACTTCCAGGTCATTTCAGGCGCGCCTCCAGATGCTGCACCGCGTCCCGGCTCAGGACCAGGGTGTCGCGGCGCAGGATGTCGTACACATTGGCGCCGGCCTGCGGCAGCACGTCGACGCCGATGAGATTGGCCGCCGCGCGGCGGAAGTTCTCGTCCACCTGCGGGCCGGCGACGATCAAGACCGAGTTGAAGCCGAGCTTCTCCAGCTTGCCGGCGAGCTTGGCCGTCTTCGGGCTGTCGGCGGCGACGCTATCGACCACGATCAGCTTGCCGTCGCGTTGCTTGGCCGAGAGCGCGCAGCGCAGCGCCAGCTTGCGCACCTTCTTCGGCAGGTCGTGCGCGTGGCTGCGCGGAACCGGGCCGAAGATGATGCCGCCGCCGCGGAACTGCGGCGAGCGCAGGCTCCCTTGACGGGCGCGGCCGGTGCCCTTCTGCCGATAGGGCTTCTTGGTGGTTCCGGAGACGTCGCTGATCCCCTTCGTCTTATGGGTGCCTGCGCGCCGCTTGGCGAGCTGCCAATTCACCATGCGCGCCAGGATGTCCTTGCGCGGGGTGACGCCGAACACGGCATCGTCGAGCTCGATCTCGCCGACCTTCTTGTTCTCGAAAGTGATGACCGGGCACTTCATGGCTGGTTCGTCCTTCAGCTCTCGGCCGCGGCGGTCTCGCCGCCGGCGGCGCCCTTCAAGCCGGCCGGGAACGGCACGTCTTTAGGCAATCGCCGCTTGACGGCGTCCTTCACCAGGACATAGCCGCCCGGCGCGCCGGGCACCGACCCCTCGATCAGGATCAGCCCGCGCTCGACGTCGGTCGAGACGACCTTGAGATTCTGCGTGGTGATCCGCTCGTCGCCCAGGTGACCCGCCATCTTCTTGCCCTTGAAGACGCGGCCGGGGTCCTGGCGATGGCCGGTCGAGCCGTGGCTGCGATGGGAGATGGAGACGCCGTGGCTGGCGCGCAAGCCGCCGAAATTGTGGCGCTTCATCACGCCGGCGAAGCCCTTGCCGATCGAGGTGCCGGTCACGTCGACGAACTGGCCCACGACGAAATGCGCGGCCGACAGCTCGGCCCCGACATCGATGAGCGCGTCCGCGCTGACGCGGAACTCGGCAAGCTTGCGCTTCGGCTCGACCTTGGCCTTGGCGAAATGGCCGCGCATGGGCTTCGTCACGTTCTTCACCTTGGCCGCGCCGACCCCGAGCTGCACGGCGTCATAGCCGTCCTTCTCGGCGGTGCGCACCGCCACGACCTGGCACTTCTCGACTTGCAGCACCGTCACCGGCACATGCGCGCCCTCCTCGTCGAAGACGCGCGTCATGCCGACCTTGCGGGCGATGAGACCCGAGCGCATGTCCTCAGCCTCCCATCACCTTGATTTCGACATTCACGCCGGCGGCGAGGTCGAGCTTCATCAGCGCGTCGACCGTCTGCGGGGTCGGATCGACGATGTCCAGGAGCCGCTTGTGCGTGCGGATCTCGAACTGCTCGCGGCTCTTCTTGTCGATATGCGGCGAACGGTTCACGGTGAAGCGCTCGATGCGGGTGGGCAGCGGGATGGGACCGCGGACCCGCGCGCCGGTGCGCTTGGCCGTGTTGACGATCTCGCTTGCCGACTGGTCCAGCACGCGATGATCGAACGCCTTGAGGCGGATGCGGATGTTCTGGCTTTCCATGGGCGTTTACCCGTTCGCTTGGCTTTTTCTGCCGCCTTCGACCCTCAGGCGATGATGGAGGCGACGACGCCGGCGCCGACGGTGCGGCCGCCCTCGCGGATGGCGAAGCGCAGCCCCTCGTCCATGGCGATGGGGGCGATCAGCTCCACCTCCATGGTCACGTTGTCGCCCGGCATCACCATCTCCGTGCCCTGCGGCAGCACCACCTGCCCGGTCACGTCCGTGGTGCGGAAGTAGAATTGCGGCCGGTAGTTCGAGAAGAACGGCGTGTGCCGA
>DATIDB010000221.1:0-3732 GCA_035456545.1 Alphaproteobacteria bacterium
CGCCCCCGCGCTCGCGCGCCTCCAGGAAAGGCTCGGCATCCAGGACCCCGCCCGCGATCTCCACCCGGATGCGGCTTCCAAGCTCGATCTTCACCCCTTGCAGCCGCGAACCGCCCCAGGCGAGACGGTCGAGCGCAATGCGCGTCAGCGCTTCGCCCGAGGCGCCGAGGACGACGCTGCCGTCAAGGACGAGATCGCCGGCCCTGAGCGACACTTCGTTCAGTGCGACGACGTCGCGCCCGTCGAGGGCGACGAGCGCATGCGCCTCCCCCGGAACGCCCGGCGGCTTGCTCCAGGCCAGCGGCTCGGCCGAAAGGGACGCTTCGGTCAAATCGGCGGTGACGTCCGCCATGGCCTTCTGTCCGGAGCGCGTATAGATGAGCTTGACAGGCGTCCGGCCTTCGACCCAGGGCGCGGCATGCAGCCCGAGCGTGGCGCGGGCCGCTTCGTCAGGCGCCGCTTCCGCGACGATGCGCGTGTCGAATTCCGCCTTGCCGAAATTCTCCCGCCACTCCAGGCTCGTGCGCGTGTCGGCGATCTCCGCCACGCCCTTCATAGTCAGGCCGTCGCGTTCGATCGTCATGTCGAGATCGCCCGCACTGACCGCGGCTCCGAAGGCCGCATCGGTCAGCGCGGCGTCGGCCAGCTTCACATCGATGCGCAGGTCCACCTCTTCGATCTTCACATCCTTCTTCGCCGGAAGCCGAAACCGCAGATGCGCCTCGGCCGAGCCGGACGAGGCCTTGGGGTCGATCCCCATCTTGCGCGGATAGCCGAGCCGGTCGCGATTGATCAGCTCCAGGGCGTCGCGCACGGGCCCCTTCACATCGCCATCGATGGTGACGATCTGCGGATCGCGATCGAGGTCGCTCACCTCGACGGTTCCGCGGTTGACCACCAGCTTGCCGATGCGCCCCGCTCCCACGGTCATGGTGAGGATGTTGCCGACGAGCCGGCCTTCTCCCGAAACGTCCTGCAACGGCGGCAGCCCCTCCAGATAGGTGACGGTGAGCCCGCTTGCCCGAAAGGAGCCTTCGGCGCGCTCGATGACCGCGTTGCGCGGATCGTCGCGCGGAACGGCGAGGGCGAGGTCGATCTGCCCTTCCTCCGCCATGCCCCCGGAGACGTTTTGCGAGATCCAATTCCGAGCCTCGGCCCCGAGCGCCTGCGGCCAATAGCGCAGGATGGTCGCGGTTTCCGCCGCTCCCGCGGACAAGCGGGCCCGCACCGTGATCCGCTGCGGAGAGGAGAGCCCGGCGGCATCGCCGAAAAGGCTGACGGTCGGGCCGTCCAGGATGGAGAGCGCGGCGCCGTTCAGCTCCAACTTGTCGAAGCCATCGTAGATCCGCCCGCGAATATCCGCCGCGGCGACCGGCAGAGGCTCGGCGTAGAGTTCGGGCAGATCGATCGCGCCGGGACCCGCCGCAAGCGAGAACTTCACCTCGCGCACCTGGCCCGAGCGCTCGACCAGCGCGGAGATCGCTCCGCCAACCGAAAAGCGCAGGCGCTCGATCTCGGGCACCGCGGCGAGGACGGCCAGCGTCCTTGGATCGACATCGACCGCATCGACGGTGACTGCCGCGGGCCCGACATCGGCGGGCACCCAAAGCTCACCCTTGAGATGGGCGGTCGCGCCGCGCTGCGTCAGGCTCGCCTCCGCCGTCGCCTGGGCGCCCCGGCGCGACCGGCGCAGCTCGAAATTGACCATGGGCAGGCGCCACAGCTCGCCCGCGCGGCGGTCGATGACGAGGACGCTGGCCTGCCGCACCGAGATCCGCCTGAGATATCCGCGCCCGCGCGCAGGACCCAGCAACACCGCAGCCAAGTCCGTCGGGAGCGGCTGCGCCGCTTCCTGTTCGCTCTCGCCGAAGCCGAGTTGAATTCGGCCCTCGGCCGTGCGCAGGACGAGCAGCCTCGGCCCCTCAACCTCGATCGCAGCCGGCGCGATCTCGCCCTGCGCCAGGGCCGATACGCTGAGCGCCAGGGCGATGTCCGGCAGGGTCGCCAGCCCATGCCCCTCGGCATCGCGGATTTCAACATTGCGGGCCCGCAAATCGAGCGGATTCTCCCATCCCGACCAGGTCAGCAAGGTTTCGCCGATCTTGACCTTGAGATTGGGGTCGAGATCGTTGAGGGCCCGCTCGAGATAGGGGGTGAGGAACGAGAGCTGCAGCGGGGCCTGATCCTTCAGCCGCACCGCCAGAACGCCGCCCGCGAGGATCGCGATGGCCAGGATGCCCGCGAGGACCTCGATCAGCAGAACGGCTGTATGGCGGAACACGATCCGCATGGACGGCGCGCGGGACCTCGGATGCGGGCTTGACCCCCGATGAAGCTCCCGCGAGTTTTGCCTAAAACCGGCCGCAGGTCATGTCCAAGATTGCACTGAGGATCGATCGGGAGCGCCTGCCCCGCCCGGGCGAGGCGGAGCGGAGCCGCCGTATGCTCGGGCAATGGACCGAGCGCGCCCGCTCGCTGGGCGGGGAGACCGCCGGCGCCGCCGAGGCGCTGTTGGAGCATCCGACCGCCTCGCCCCTCCTTGACGCCGTATTCGGGTCGAGCCCCTTCCTCGGAGCGGCGCTGATCGAGGAGCTCCCCTTCGCGCTCTGCGTCTTTGCCGAAGGCGCCGAGCGGGCCGTAGCCCAGGCGATGTCGGAGCTTCGATCCGGGGCCGGCCGCCAAGAGGAGGCGGCGCTGATGCGCGCGCTGCGTATCGCCCGCCGCCGCGTCGCCCTGGCGGTGGCGCTCGCCGATTTGGCGGGAGACTGGGACCTGGCCAAGGTGACCGCCGCCCTTTCGGACTTCGCCGAAGCGGCGTTGCAAATCGCCGCCGCGCATTTGCTGCACGCGGCACACGGCCGCGGCGAGCTGGTCCTGCCGCATCCCGAGGAGCCGGAGCGCGAGAGCGGCTTCATCCTGATCGCCATGGGCAAGCTTGGCGCTCGCGAGCTGAACTATTCCAGCGACATCGACCTGATCGCCCTCTACGATCGCGAGCGCGTCCGCTACGCCGGGCGGCGCACCGTCCAGGACTGCTTCGTGCGAATGACGCATGGGCTCGTGCGCCTGCTGAACGACCGCACGACGGACGGCTATGTGTTCCGTGTCGATCTGAGGCTGCGGCCCGATCCCGCCTCGACGCCGCCGGCGCTCTCGCTGCGCGCGGCCGAAACCTATTACGAGAGCATGGGCCAGAACTGGGAGCGCGCCGCCATGATCAAGGCGCGGCCCATCGCGGGGGACCTCGCGGCTGGGCGGGGATTCCTCGCCCATCTCAGGCCCTATGTCTGGCGACGGAATCTCGATTTCGCCGCCATCCGCGACATCCATTCGATCAAGCGCCAGATCCACGCCCATAAGGGGCACAAGGCGATCGCCGTCGGCGGCCACAACATCAAGCTCGGCCGCGGCGGCATCCGCGAGATCGAGTTCTTCGCCCAGACCCAACAGCTCATCTGGGGCGGGCGCATGCCCGAGCTCAGGGTGGCGGATACCTGCGGGGCGCTCGCCGCATTGGCGCGCGCCGGCCGCATCGGCGAGGACGCGGCGCGGACCCTCACCCAATCCTACGCATTCCTGCGCTCCGTCGAGCACCGGCTGCAGATGATCGAGGACCGTCAGACCCAGACGCTGCCGGAGAAAGGCCCCGCCCTCGACGCCTTCGCCGCGTTCATGGGGTTTGAGGATGCCGCAGCGTTCGGGCGGGAGCTGGTCGGCCGGCTTCGCGCGGTC
>DATIDB010000222.1:0-8791 GCA_035456545.1 Alphaproteobacteria bacterium
TGAACCAGGCGTCGCGGAATTCCTGGCTGGTGCCGGTCTTGCCCGCCGCCGGCCGGCCGATCGCCGCCGTCTTGCCGGTGCCCCATTCGATGACGGAGGTCATCATGTCGGTCATCTGGTCGACCTGGCGCGGCTCGACCACCTGGCCCGGCCCGTCGCCGGCGCGCCGGAACAGAACGACGCCGGCCGAATCGCGGATCTCCTCGATGCCATGCTGCCAGACCCCCTCGCCCTGATTGGCGAAGACCGCATAGGCGGAGGTCAGCTCGATCAGGTTCACCTCGCTGGAGCCGAGGGCCAAGGCCGGATCGGGGTTGAGCTCGGCTGTGATGCCCAGCCGCTCGGCCGCCCGCTCCACCGCTTTGCCGCCGGTGGTGAGATAGAGCTGCACCGCCACGCTGTTCAGCGAGCGTGCGAAGGCCTCGCGCAGGGTGACGTCGCCATAGAACTTGTCCTGATAGTTCGCGGGCCGCCAGTTCTTCACCTGGATCGGCCCGTCCACCATGCGGTCGTCCGGCTCCATCCCCGCTTCGAGCGCGGCGAGGAACACGAAGAGCTTGAAGGCCGAGCCCGGCTGGCGCATGGCCTGGGTCGCGCGGTTGAACTCGCTTTCCCGGTAGTCGCGCCCGCCGACCATGGCCTTGACCGCGCCATCGGGCGTCATCATCACCAGCGCGCCTTGCGAGGCGCCGCGCTTCGGGCCCTCCTCGGCCAGGATGCGCTTCAGCTCCGCTTCGGCCATGCGCTGGAGATTGAGATCGAGGGTCGTGACCACCACGAGGTCGCGCTCCGAGCTGCCGACATAGCTCGAGACCTGGTCGTAGGCCCAGTCGGCGAAGTAGCGGCCGGTCCAATCGGCGGCGGCGGTGCGGCTCACCTCGGCGTCCGTCGAGAGCGCGGCGATCACCTGATCGGTCCGGAGGTATCCGGCCTCGACCATGCTGTTGAGGACGGTCGCCGCGCGGCCGCGCGCCGCGTCGGGATCGCTGGTCGGATTGAAGCGCGAAGGGGCCTTCAAGAGCCCCGCCAGCATCGCCGCCTCGAAGAGCGTCACGTCCTGCGCCGGCTTGCCGAAATATTTGCGCGACGCCGCGTCCACCCCGTAGGCGCCCGCGCCGAGATAAACCCGGTTCAGATAAAGCGAGAGGATCTGGTCCTTGGTGTAGGTGCGCTCCAGCCACAGCGCGAGCAGCACCTCCTGGATCTTGCGCTTGAGCGTGCGCTCGGAGGTGAGGAACAGGTTCTTGGCAAGCTGCTGGGTGATGGTGGAGCCGCCCTGCACGAACTTGCCGGTGCGGATATTCACCCAGATCGCGCGCGCAACCCCGAGGGGGTCGATGCCGAAATGCGAATAGAAGCGCCGGTCCTCGATCGCCAGGACCGCGCGCGGCAGATAGGCCGGAAGCTGGTCGAGCCCGAGATTGGTCCCGTAGAGATCGCCATAGGTGGCGATGATCTCGCCATCCGCCGTGACCAGGGTCACCGCCGGCCGGCGGGTGATCTCGTTGAGCCGGCTGGTGTCGGGAAGGTCGCGCGCGTACCAAAGCACGATCCCCCCGGCCAGGAACCCCGTCCAGATCAGGAGGACGAGGCTCCAGCGCGCGAGGAACAGAAGGGCCGAGCGCCGCCGGGAGCGGCCCCGCCCCTCTTGCCGGCTCTTGGATTTGCGAGCCATCCCCTAAGGCCGTCCGCCCCTAGACGTCGAGATTGGCCACGGAGAGGGCGTTCGACTGGATGAAGTCGCGCCGCGGCTCGACCAGATCGCCCATCAGGGTCGAGAACACCTCCTCGGCCTCGTCGGCATGGCTGACGCGCACCTGGAGAAGGCTGCGCGCATTCGGATCGAGCGTCGTCTCCCAGAGCTGATCGGGGTTCATTTCCCCCAGCCCCTTGTACCGGCTGACCGTGACCCCCTTTCGGCCGAGCTCCATCACCGCATCGATCAGCGCCACCGGCCCGGTCACGGCGATCTGGGTCTCGCCGACCTTGAGGCGCGCATGCTTGGCGTAGGTGGCCTGCAGCTCCGGCGCCATCGCGTCCAGCCGATGCGCCTCGCCGCTCTTGATCAGAGCGAGATCGATGGTGCGCCTCTCGGTGACGCCCGAGATGGTGCGTGTGAAGGCAAGGCCGCCATCGGCTGAAATCCGGCCGGTCCAGCCGCGCTCCTCCGGCCGCGCCAGGAGGTCCAGCCGGCGGGCGATATAACCCGCGGCGGCGCCCGCCCGTTCGCCATCGCCGAGAACGGCCGGATTGAGCGCGCCGGCGATCGCCGCCTGCTCCACCACCGCCATGGAGCCGACCTTGCGCACCAGGGGGCGCATCGATTGCTTGGCCTGGCTCGCGCGCTCGACGAGGCGCCTGAGCTCCGGCCCCGCGATCTGCGCGCCGTCGCCCAGCTCCAGCACCGCCTCGTCCAGTCCCGAGGTGACGAGATAGTTCTCCAGCGCCCGATCGTCCTTCAAATAGACCTCGGAGCTGCCGCGCTTGGCCCTGTAGAGCGGCGGCTGGGCGATGAAGAGATAGCCCTTCTCGATCACGGCAGGCATCTGACGATAGAAAAATGTCAGAAGCAGGGTACGAATGTGGCTGCCGTCCACATCCGCGTCCGTCATGATGATGATCTTGTGGTAGCGGGCCTTGGAGATGTCGAACTCCTCCGGCCCGATGCCGGTGCCGAGCGCGGCGATCAGGGTGCCGATCTCGGCGGAGCTCAGCATCTTGTCGAAGCGCGCCCGCTCGACGTTAAGGATTTTTCCCCGAAGGGGCAGGATCGCCTGGAAGCGCCGGTTGCGGCCCTGCTTGGCCGAACCGCCGGCCGAATCGCCCTCCACCAGGAAGATCTCGGACAGCGCCGGGTCGCGCTCCTGGCAGTCGGCGAGCTTGCCCGGGAGCGAGGCCATGTCGAGCGCGCCCTTGCGGCGCGTCAGCTCGCGCGCCTTGCGCGCGGCCTCGCGCGCGGCCGCGGCCTCCACCACCTTGGCGACGATGCGCTTGGCCTCGGCGGGGTGCTCCTCGAACCAGGAGCCGAGCTTGTCATTGACGACAGACTCCACGATCGGCCGCACCTCGGAGGAGACCAGCTTGTCCTTGGTCTGGGAGGAGAATTTCGGATCGGGCACCTTGACCGAGAGCACGCAGGTCAGCCCCTCGCGCGCATCGTCGCCCGTGATCTGCACCTTCTCCTTCTTGGCGATGCCGCTCTCGGCGGAATAGGCGTTGATCTGGCGCGTCAGCGCGCCGCGAAAGCCGGCCAGATGCGTGCCGCCGTCGCGCTGCGGGATGTTGTTGGTGAAGCACAGCATCGTCTCGTGGTAGCTGTCCGTCCACTGCATCGCGACCTCGACGGTCACGCCTTCGCGGACCCCGGAGATCAGGATCGGGGGATCGATCAGCGCCGATTTGTTGCGGTCGAGATACCGCACGAAGGCCTCGAGCCCGCCTTGATAATGCAGCTCGGTCGACTTCTCCTCGACGCCGCGCGCATCCGTGAGAATCAGGCGCACCCCGGAATTGAGGAAGGCGAGCTCGCGCAGGCGGTGCTCGAGCGTGGCGTAGTCGAACTCGGTCTTGGTGAAGGTCTCCTTCGAGGGCAGGAAGGTGATCTCGGTGCCGCGCCGGCCATCCGCTTCGCCCGCGATGGCGAGCGGCGCCTCGGGATCGCCATGACGAAAGCGCATGGCCCATTCCTTGTCGTCTCGCCAGATCTTGAGGTCGAGGCGTTCCGACAGCGCGTTGACCACCGAGACGCCGACGCCGTGCAGTCCGCCGGAGACCTTGTAGGAGTTCTGGTTGAACTTTCCGCCGGCATGGAGCTGGGTCATGATGACCTCGGCCGCGGACACGCCTTCCTCGGCATGGATGTCGACCGGGATGCCCCGTCCGTTGTCGCGCACCGTGACCGAGCCGTCGCCGTTCAGCGTCACATCGATGCGGTCGCAGTAGCCCGCCAGCGCCTCGTCGATGGAATTGTCGACGACCTCGTAGACCATGTGATGGAGGCCCGAGCCGTCGTCGGTGTCGCCGATATACATGCCCGGCCGCTTGCGCACGGCGTCGAGCCCGCGCAGCACCGTGATGGCCGAGGCGTCGTAGGCCGAGACCACGGCGGAAGGCCCCGCGGCGCCGGTTTCGGTTTCAGGAGCCTGTTGGGTCATTCCTGTGGCATCACCTGAAAGGCTGCGCCGGCCGAGATGGCGGCGTCCTTGATTCGGAAAAACTGCGCATCCGCGCGCAACGGCCGGAACAGCTCCTCCTCCGTGCCGGTCATCCAGGCCTGAGCGCCCAGGGCCAGCATCGCGTCGAAGAGATGCCGTCGGCGCTCCTCGTCGAGATGGGCGGCCACCTCGTCCAAGAGCAGCACCGGAGGGGCGCCGCGCTCGGCCGCCATGAGCCGCGCATGGGCGAGAACGAGCGCGACAAGGAGCGCCTTCTGCTCGCCGGTCGAGGCTTCCGCCGCGGAAACGCCCTTTTGGCCGTGCGCGACTTTCAGATCGCTGCGATGCGGCCCGGGAGCGGGCGGTCCGGCAGTCGAGCGCGATCGCGCCAGGGCTTCGCGCAGCCGCTCCTCCACCGCAAGCGCCGGCGCTCCTTCGAGCCAGGCCTCGACCTCGCCCTCCAACGCCAATTCGGGCCGCGGGAAGGGTCCGGGAACCGCCGCCGCCGATCGGAGCCGAGCCACCAGCTCGCGCCGGGCGGCGGCGATCGCCACGCCGCTTTCGGCCAGGCGATCCTCGATTGCGGAAAGCCAGGCCGGGTCGGCCTGCGCGCCGCGCTCCTCGATCAGCCGCTGGCGCTCGCGCCAGGCATGCTCCCACTCGCCAACGCGCGCCGCATGGGCGGGATCGAAGGCGAAGACCAGGCGGTCGAGGAAGCGCCGCCGGCCCGATGCGCCCTCCTGCAGGAGACGGTCCATCTGCGGCGTCAGCCAGATCACCGCGAGAAGCCCGGCCAGCGCCGTCTGCGTTCTGGCCGGAGCGCCGTCGATGCGCAGCGCCCGGCGCTCGCGGCGCTCCTCGCCGAAGGAGGCGTCGCGGCCGGTTCCGATCGCGATCTCGCCCGCCGGCGAATGGAGCCGTGCGGCGACCGCCCAGGGCCCGGCAGGCTCCCGCGCACCCGGCGGGCGGCGGTCCACCGCGCCGAGCCGGGCGCTTCGCAGCCCCCGTCCGGGCGCAAGGAAGGACAGCGCCTCGAGAAGATTGGTCTTGCCCGCGCCGTTTGGGCCGGTCAGAACCACGGGCCGGCCGTCGGCGATCAGCTCCGCGCGGGCGTAGCAGCGGAAATCGGTCAAAGCCAAACGCCCGATCCACACCATGGCGGACGGGACGGATTCGATCTCCAAACCGCGGCGATCAGCCATCGCCAGCACCGGACCTCAGCCCTCCGTTCGCATCGAATGGCCGGCCGCGGCGACCTTGGCCGGCGAGCCTGCCGCTCAGCCTAGGCTCATACCCGCATCGGCATGAGCACATAGAGCGCGCTCGGATCAGCCACGTCGCGCACCAGGGTCGGCGAGGCGGCGTCGGCCATCGAGAACTGCACGCCCTCCCCCTCGATCTGCTGAGTGATATCGAGCAGGTAGCGGGAATTGAAGCCGATCTCGATCGCGCCGCCGCCGTATTTGACCTCGATCTCCTCTGTGGCGCTGCCGTTCTCCGGGCTGTTGGCCGAGAGGGTCAGGGTGCCGTCGGAGAGCGCCAGCTTCACGGCGCGCGATTTCTCGGTCGAGATGGTCGAGACGCGGTCGACCGCCGCGGTGAACTCCCCACGCACGACCTCCATCACCTTGTCGTTGCCGGTCGGGATCACCCGCTCGTAGTCGGGGAAGGTGCCGTCGATCAGCTTGGAGGTCAGCACGATCGAATCGAAGCCGAAGCGGATCTTGGTGTCCGACAGCTCGACGGAAACCGCATCGGCGCTCTCCTCGACGAGCTTGCGCAGCTCGTTGACAGTCTTGCGCGGAACGATCACGCCCGGCATCCCCGAGGCGCCGCGCGGCAGCGCCATCTCCATGCGCGCCAGACGGTGCCCGTCGGTCGCGACCGCGCGCAGCACGGCGACATCGCTGCTCTTGGCGGCATGCAGATAGATGCCGTTGAGGTAGTAGCGCGTCTCTTCGGTCGAGATGGCGAAGCGCGTGCGGTCGATGAGGCTCCGGAGCTCGCCCGCCTGAAGCTGGAATCGGTTCGGCAGCTCGCCCGGGCCCATCGCCGGGAAATCCTCCTTCGGCAGGGTGGCGAGCGCGAATTTGGACCGGCCGCTGCGCAGCACGAGCTGCCCCTGGTCGCCCGATGCGTCGAGCACCGCTTCCGCCCCCTCGGGAAGCTTGCGCACGATGTCGTAGAGCGTATGCGCCGGCGCGGTGACCGCCCCGGCCTGGGCCACCCGCGCCTCCACCCGCTCGACGATGGTCAGATCCATGTCGGTCGCCGTCAGGTGCAGATGCTCGCCCTTCGCTTCGATCAGGACGTTGGAGAGGATCGGAATGGTATTGCGGCGCTCGACGACGCTCTGGACGTGAGCCAGCGACTTGAGGAGCTGCGCGCGTTCGATGGTGAGCTTCATGGCACCCGTCGGAGTCTCAATTCAGCACATTCGGGGGCATCGGCTTGCCGGCTGGACCGGCGGCGGGAAACCGCCCGTTCGAAGGTCCGTAAAAAACCGCCCGCGAAAGGGTTGCGGAGTATATCACAAGCCCTTGGATTCGTAAGCTTTTTGAGGCGCGGCCGGGGTTCCGGCGGCGGCCCTCCAACAGCTTGAAAAGAAATGGGATTTTTCAGTCAGCTTTCCAGCATCCGGCGCAGGAGCTCGACATCCTCGCCAAAGCTCTGATCGCAGCCGCAAAGCTCCTCCACCTTGCGCACCGCATGCATCACGGTCGTGTGGTCGCGCCCGCCGAATTTCCGCCCGATCTCGGGCAGGGAACGGGCGGTGAGCTGCTTGGCCAGATACATCGCCACCTGGCGCGGCCGGGCGACCGCGCGGGCGCGGCGGGCCGAATGCATGTCCGCCACGCGGATGTTGTAGTGCTCGGCGACCTTCTTCTGAATCTCGTCGATCGTCACCCGCCGGTCGTTGGCGCGCAAGAGGTCGCTCAGCACTTCCTGCGTGGTCTCCAGCGTCACCGGCCGTCCGACCAGGGTCGCATGCGCCACGATGCGGTTGAGCGCGCCCTCCAGCTCGCGGACGTTGGAGGTGATCTTGTGCGCGAGGAACTCCATCACCTTGAGCGGGATTTCGGCCTTCATATGCTCGGCCTTGGACTGAAGTATCCCAAGGCGCAGCTCGTAGCTCGTCGGATGGATGTCGGCGACCAGCCCCCAGCCGAGGCGCGAGCGCATCCGCTCCTCCAGCCCATCGAGGTCCGAGGGGCTCTTGTCCGCCGAGATGATGATCTGCCGGTTCTGATCGACCAGCGCGTTGAAGGTGTGGAAGAACTCCTCCTGCGTCAGGTCCTTGCCGCTGATGAACTGCACGTCGTCGACCATCAGCACGTCCACCGAGCGGAACTGCTGCTTGAAGGCCATGGTGTCCTTGTGCCGCAGCGCCCGGATGAACTGGAACATGAACTTCTCGGCCGAGAGATAGATGATCCGCCGCTTCGGGCTGCGCTGGCGGATGGCCCAGGCGATCGCGTGCATTAGATGCGTCTTGCCGAGGCCGACGCCGCCATAAAGGAAGAGCGGGTTGAACGGCACGACGCCGGCTTCGGCGACGCGGCGCGCGGCGGCATAAGCCAGCTCGTTCGGCTTGCCGACCACGAAGTTCTCGAAGGTGAAGCGCGGGTCCAGAGGCGCGCCGAACTCGACCTTCCCCGCGTCCTCGCCCGTCGGATCGATGGCGATGCCAGGCGCCGCGACGGCTGGCGCTCCGGCAAGCTGGGGCGCGGGCTCGGCATCGGCGGGCCGCAGCCGACCGGCTTCGACCACCACTTCGATCGCGCGAACGCCGGGCCGCTCTCCCGCCCAGATCTGACGCAGCCGCTCGCCGTAATGCGTGGCGACCCAGTCGCGCATGAAGCGCGTGGGCGCGGCCAGGCGGACTTCGGCCTCGTTGACGGCGACCAGCGTCAGCGCCTTCAGCCAGCGCCCGTAGGTGGCCTCGCCGAACTCGCTCTTCAGCCGTCCCTTGACGCGCGCCCACTGCGCCAGGATTTCGCCGTCGGTTCCCCTGCGATCGGTGCGCTCCGCCTGAACCACCGGATGCCCCCTCACTCCTGAGTCCACGGCAATCCGCTCGCCTTCCAGCCGGCGAGCCGGCCCCTGTGCCCCTCGCCATCATGCGGACCTTCAAATCCGTCCGCGACGTTGTAACAGCGACGATAGCCCTGCGCCGTCAGCGCCTCGGCCGCGGCGCGCGAGCGCGCGCCCGAGCGGCAGATGAAGAAAAGCGCGGCGTCCTTGGGCAAGCCCGCGCGCGCCACCTCTTCGGCGAATTTCGGATTGAGCGCCATACCCGGGTAGGATTGCCAGGCGATGCGCAGCGTCTTCTTGCCGAGCGAGGAGAGATCGGCGGTTCCGACGAAGCTCCACTCCGCCGGGGTGCGGACGTCGATCAGCGCGGCGCGGGAATCTGAGGATAAATCCTTCCAGGCCTGCTGCGCCGTAACGTCGCCCGCGTACGCCATCTCCCAGTCTTCTCCTTCTCGCCCGCTCCCCAGCGGGATGGAACGCAACGGCGAAAGCAAGAGCAGATCGGAAAATCCGCCGCGGTTCTTGCGGATCTGCCGCCGTCGATCGATCTTTGTACCGTTTGCGGGGTTAGCGGCCGATACTTGTGTATTCTAGAACCGGCT
>DATIDB010000223.1:0-3872 GCA_035456545.1 Alphaproteobacteria bacterium
TTGCCGTCGATCCGGGCGAAGGATTGCCGGTCCTTGAAGGTGCGGCGCACTTCGGCGACGTCGCCGATCCGCACCGCGCGGTCCCCCTTCACCACCAGGGGCAGGTTTATGATGTCCTCAACATCCTCGAGCAGTCCCGGCACCTTGATGGCGAAGCGGCCGTCGCCGCTTTCCAGAGCGCCCGCGGCGATGATCTGGTTGGAGCGGTTGACGAGCTCGATCGTCTCCTCGGCCGAAAGCTGGTAGCTCTCCGCCTTTCCCGGATCGATGACGATCTCGATCATCTCGTCGCGGGTGCCGACGATCTGCGCCTCCAGAATGGCGGGGATGCTCTCGATCCGGTCGCGCAGGTTTCGCGAGAGCTGAAGGAGCGTGCGCTCCGGCAGGTCGCCGGAAAGCGTCACCGCCAGCACCGGGAAGAGGCTGAGATTGACCTCGTGGACCGTCGGCTCGTCGCTGTCCTGGGGCAGCTCCGGCTTGGCCTGGTCGACCTTCTCCCGGACGTCGCTTAGCGCCTTCTCGCTGTCGAAGCCGGCGTCGAATTCGAGCACGGTCACCGCCGCGCCTTCATAAGCGGTCGAGCGCATCTCCTTGATGCCCTCGATGGAGCGCAGCTCCTGCTCCATGGGGCGGACCAGCAGGCGCTCGGCGTCCTCCGGCGAAATCCCCTCATGCGTCATCCGAACGAAGATGATCGGGATGCGCACATCCGGCTCCGACTCCTTCGGGATGTCGCGCCAGGCGATCCAGCCGGCCAAGAGGATGAAGATGAGCGCGGCGACGACCAGCCGCGAGCGCGACAACGAGGTGTCGATGAACCCGGTCATCCGGCGGCTCCGGCTCCGGCGCCGGCGAGCGGCTCGGGCACGGCCTGCACCGCCTCTCCGTCCTTGACGAATTCCTGGCCGACCGTGATGAGGCGCACGCGATCGGGCAGCCCGGCGACCCACAGCGTGCCGGGATCGGCGTTCCCGAGCACCGCCACCGGCAGGAAGCGGACGACGCCGGCGTCGTCGACCGCCTTGACGCCGACACGACCGTCATCGGCGAGCGACAGCAGCGACAGGCTCACCTTGTGCGCGCGTGTCGAGCCGGTCGGAATGCGGATCTCCGAGGTCAGCCCTTCGGCCAGGCCGTCGCCCGGATTGGCGATCTCCAGCTCGACCCGGAAGGTGCGCGTGGTCTCGTCGGCGACCGCGCTGACATAGGCGATCTTGCCGGCCACGGTGCGCCCGCCGGGCAGCACCGCCTCGCCATCGATCCCCATGCGCACGCCGCCGATCTCGCGCTCGGTGACGAAGGCGACCACGCGCAAGGGATCGAGGTCGACGATCATCGCCACCGGGTCCCCGACCTTGACGTAGGAGCCAAGCTCCACCGGGCGATCCTGCAGCACGCCGCCGAAGGGCGCGGCGACGACGGTGTTGTCCAGCTCGATCCGCGCCCGCTTGACGACGGCGCGCGCGGCGTCAAGCTTCGCCGCGGCTTCGCTCAAGGCGATGTCGCCCTTGTAGCCGCTCTTGTTCAGCCTCGTGGCCGCGTCGTATTCGGCCTGGCGCTGGCGCAGAAGCGCCTCGGCTTCCGAGAGGCGGGCCCTGCGGTCCTCCGGATCGATCCGGGCGATCACTCCGCCTTCGTCGATCGCCGTCCCGCGCTCGGCGAGAATCTCGTCGACCGACCCGTCCAGCTCCGATTTCAAGGTCACGCGGCGCGAGGCGGCGGTATGGCCCGTCACGCGGACGATGCTCTGGCGATCCTGCGCCTCGAACTGCGCCACCCGGACCGATTTCACGCCCGCCGTTTGCGGGGCCTCGGCCTCGGCCTCGGCGGCGGGGGCGGCGGGCGCCCCCGATCCGGCGGTCTGGATGGAGCCGGTCAGCAGCCAGGCGGCGACCGCCGCCAGGAACAGGAAGGCGATGAGCCAAGAGGTACTGATGCGGGGCAATTTCATTGCGAATGTCTCAGGCGGCGCTTGCGCCGGGGAGCTCGAAGGCGCGGCGCCGCGATTCGAGGTACTCGAGCTCGGCCTTGTAGATCGCCATGCCGTAGCCATGGACGAAATCCGGGCCCACGCCCTGATAGCGGCGGCATTTCTCCTCGCCGCCCGGATCGCTCATCTCCGCAAGGCAGGTCTTGAGCCGGGCGATGCGGTCCTCGACCAGCGCGCGGCGATGGCGCGCGGGAAGAAGCTCGGCATGGAACAGCACGAGCAGGAACTCAGAGCGGATGTAGTCGGGACCGATCGGGGCCTGCAGCCGCCGCGACAATTCCCGCTTTCCCGCGGGCGTCATGCGGTAGACCTTCTTGTCCGGCCGCTTCGCCTGCTCCAGCTCGCGCCCGGAGATGAATCCCTGTTCGGCCAGTCGGCCGAGCGCCGGATAGATCGAGCCGAAGCTCGCCCGGAAGAAATGTGAATAGGCGCCGTCCTCCAGCTCCTTCTTGATCTCGTAGCCGGAGGCGGACCCATGCGCGAGCACGGCCAGGCAGAGGGTCGCTACGTCCATCGCTTTGGCATCCCGGGTCGGTTCGAAGGCGCGCATGCTACTCCGAGGTATTTCAGTTCGATATATGCAAATTCGTCATAGCTGACCGGCCAGGGTCCGCCCGGAGAGGTGATACGGGCGCAGGCAGGCGGAAATCCCCGGATTTGGGCCGACCGGAGCGGCTCACGCCCCGGAGCGGCTCACGCCCCGTGCGGAGCCCAGGCGGTCAGGAACAGGATTTGAAAGGTCGCGGCGATTCTCCCGTCCCCCGCCTCAGGCGCATAGCGCTCGGCCAGCCCCGCCAGGACCCCGCGGCGGGTGAACCGGCGCGGGCGCGCGGCGAGGGCGTTGGCCTCGCCCATGCCCCTGAGGTCCTGGAGTAGGGCGTAGGGGGTCTCGTAGGTGACGGTCAGCGTGTCCGAATCGGCCACCGGCATCGCGAAGCCGGCCCGCTGCAGAAGCGCCGCGGCATCGCGCAGCTCGGCAAAGGGCGAGATGCGCGGACTGGCCCCGCCGCTCGCCCCCACTTCCGCCTCCAGCAGCGCGGCGCGCAGCTCCCGCAAGGTGCCCCCGCCCAGCATCGCCGCGAGGAACAGCCCATCCGGCTTCAGCGCCCGGCGCGCCTGGATGAGCGCCCCGGGCAGGTCGTTCACCCAGTGCAGGCTGAGGCAGCTCAGGACGGCGTCGAAGCTGACGGGCCGGAAGGGCAGCCGCTCCTCATCCGCGGCGATCGCCGGGCCGTAGCGCGCCGCGCGCAGCGCCATCGCCGGGGAGAGGTCCGTCTGCACCAGGCGCTCGATGCCGCCGCGCCCGTTCAGCGTTCTGGCGAGGACCCCGTCATGGCTGCCGAGGTCGAGGGCGAGCGGGAATCGCCGCCGAATGTCGTCCAGCCGATCCGCGAGCCGCTCCGCCACGTCGGCGAAGAGGAAGTCGTGTGCGCCGAGGCCCGGCGCGGCGCGGTCGCGATGGCGGCGCAGGGCGCGGCGGTCGAAGGGCGCGATGTCGTCGCTCATGAGGGAGAAGATGGCATGGCGGCCCCCGATTGACAGCCCAGCGGCGGGCGCGGTCTAGAATACGCGCGCATGCAGCGCCTTGCCCAAACCGCTCGCCACGCCGGACGCTTTCTCATCGATGCGCTGCTTCCGCCCCGCTGCCTCGGTTGCGGGGGTTCGTCGCCGATCCCGGCGCGCTTTGCTCCCCCTGCTGGAGCCGGCTCGCCTTCCTGCAGCCGCCGGCCTGCTCCTGTTGCGGACTTCCCTTCGAGCAGCTGCTGGCGGCGTTGCGGGACTGTGCGGGCTCTGCGCCGCGGCCCGCCCGCCCTTTGCGCGCGCCCGTGCGGCGCTGCGCTACGACGAGGGCAGCCGAGCGATGATCTTGCGCTTCAAGCAT
>DATIDB010000224.1:0-4665 GCA_035456545.1 Alphaproteobacteria bacterium
GCCCTGATCGGCGCGGCCGCCCTGGCCGCGGGATTCTCGGCCGCGCAGCTCCGCACCGAGAGCGCGGGCACGCCGATCCTGGAGCGGCCGCTCGGGCCCGTGCCGGTCGAAGGCCGCGTCGTCGAGATCGCGCCCTTGCCGGAGGCCGGCGGGCGCGTGCTCCTGGAGGATTTGTCGATCGCCCGGCTGGCGCCGGAGGAGACGCCCGTGCGCGCGCGCCTTCGCATCGCCGCCGATCTCGACGGCATCCGGCCGGGAGATCGCATCACGGTGTTGGCCGAGTTGCTGGCGCCGCCGGGTCCGGCCGCGCCTGGGGCGTTCGATTACCAACGTCAGGCCTGGTTCGAGGGCATCGGCGCGGTCGGCTTCGCCTATGACGGCATCCGCGCGCACGAACCGGGGCCGCCGTCCTCCGGCTGGTCGGAATTTTGGCGAGATCTGCGCCACGAGGCGACCGGGCGCATCCTGGCGGCGCTGCCGGGACCCGACGGCGCCATCGCCGCGGCGCTGATGACCGGGCATCAGGGCGCCATTCCGGCCGATGCGATCCAGGCCATGCGCGATTCGGGGCTGGCGCATCTGCTGTCCATCTCGGGCCTGCATATCGGCCTGATCGCGGGCGTCCTCCTGTTCGGGCTGCGCGCCGGCATCGCGCTGGCGCCGTGGCTGGCCTTGCGTATCCCCGGAAAGAAGGTCGCGGCGGTGGCGGCGCTGTTCGGCACCGCCGCCTATGTTCTCTTGGCCGGCGCGCCCGTGCCCACGCAGCGCGCCTTCCTGATGACCGCGATCGTGATGCTGGCCGTCATCGCCGACCGCTCGGCCCTCACCATGCGGCTGGTCGCCTGGGCGGCGGCCGCGGTGGTCCTGATCCGGCCCGAGGCGGTTCTCGGCGCCAGCTTCCAGATGTCCTTCGCGGCGGTGACCGCGCTGATCGCGGCTCATGAAGCCCTCGCCGCTCGCGGCCACACCGGCCCTGCAACCATTCTCTCGCGCATCGGCCGCATGCTGGCGGGTGTGGCGCTGACCAGCCTCGTGGCCGGCGCGGCGACCGCGCCCTTCGCCGCGTATCACTTCCACCGCCTGGCCGATTACGGGGTCCTGGCCAACATGGCGGCGGTGCCGATCACCGGGTTCTGGGTGATGCCGCTGGCGGTGCTCGCCTTCGCGCTGATGCCCTTCGGCCTCGAGGCCATGGCGCTGGTCCCGATGGGCTGGGGCATCGAGGCGATCCTGGCCGTCGCGCGCTGGGTCGCGGCGCTGCCCGGCGCGGCGATCCTAATCCCCGCGATGCCGGGCTCGGCGCTTGCGGCCTTCGCTGCCGGCGGCCTGTGGCTTTGCCTCTGGCGTGGCCGGTGGCGTTGGCTCGGCCTCGCCGGCCTCCCGGTCGCGGGAATCTTGGCTCTGCTCTACGAGCCGCCGGACCTGCTCGTCACGTCGGATGGCGCGGTGGTCGCGCTGCGCGACGCGGAGGGCGCGCTGCGCCTCAGCGATGCGCGCAAGGGCGGCATCGCGGTGCAGGCCTGGCTCGAGCGGAACGGGCAAGCCCAGCATCTGGACTGGCCGGAGCCGCCCGAGGCCGGAGGCTGCGACGGCGAGGGCTGCCGGGCGGTGCTTGGCGGGCGCAGCCTGGCTTACGCGCTCACGCTGCCAGCCGCCGCGGAGGATTGCGGGCGCGCCGATCTCGTCATCGCGGCGCGGTTCATTCCGCACGGGCGCTGCCGGGGAAGCATCCTCATCGACCGCGGCGCGCTGTGGCGGGCCGGGGCGCATGCTCTCTGGCTGACGCAGGAGGGGGTGCGGATCGAGACCGTCCGCGATGCGCGCGGCGAGCGGCCATGGGTCGTGGAGCGGGATCGCCCGGCGGGGCCCGGGCGGGCCTTCGCGCCCTGGCCCGATCAGTAGCGGCGGTAGAGAGCGATGAGACGGCCCTGCACCTTGACCCGGTCGGGTCCGAAGATGCGCGTCTCGTAGCTGGGATTCGCGGGCTCCAGTGCGATCGAGGCGCCCTTGCGCCGAAGGCGCTTCAAGGTGACCTCCTGATCGTCGATCAGCGCGACCACGATGGCGCCGTTCTCCGCCGTGTCGCAGCGCTCGACCATGATCGTGTCGCCGTCGCAGATGCCGGCCTCGACCATCGAATCGCCCTCGACCTCCAGGGCGAAGTGCTCGCCGCGGCCGAGCATGCTGGCCGGCACGTCGAGGCTGCGCGAATGGTCGCGCAGGGCCTCGATCGGCGTGCCGGCGGCGATCTTTCCATAGAGGGGGAGCTGGACGGCCTCCGCGGGCGCTCCGCCGGCGGGAGCCGCGCCCGCCAGGCCCCGGAAATTGCCCTGGATGACGTTCGGCGCGAAGCGGCCTGTGACCGGCGCCTCGCGCATCGGCATCGGCACGCCGACCTCCTCGGGCAGGCGCACCACTTCGAGCGCCCGGGCCCGGTGCGGCAGGCGCTTCAGGAAGCCGCGCTCCTCGAGACCGGTGATGAGGCGGTGAATGCCGGATTTCGATTTGAGGCCCAGGGCCTCCTTCATCTCGTCGAAGGAGGGCGAGACGCCGTGCGCCTGGAGGTGGCTGTTGATGAACAGCAGCAGCTCGTGTTGCTTGCGCGTCAGCATGGCCTCGGCCCCTAAGCGGTCGTCCGGGCGAAGCACCCTGCCCCGGAACAAAACCTAAACATACGGCGAGTGTTCTAGTTTGGTTCGACTGGCCGCGTCAAGCACCGTTTTGGGGCCGGTCAGGCGAGGCCGTCCAATCGAAGAACCGGCACCGCCTCTCCGGCGCGGGCGGCCGGGGCGTGCGGCGGACGGATCACCAGGCAGCCGGCTCGCGCCAAAAGCGAGAGCATGGCGCTGTCCTGCCGCGCGAAGGGCGTCGCGGTTAGTCGACCCTCGCCATCCGTCGAGAGCTCGGAGCGCAAATAGTCCTGGCGTCGGTCGTTCTCAGGCAGGTCGCGTCCGAGGCGCGCCGATTGCGCGCCCGCGCCCCGATCGCTCCGACCAAGAAGCGCCGCCAGCGCCGGGCGCAGGAAGACCAGCGCGCAGACGAGCGATGAGACCGGGTTGCCCGGCAGGCCCAAGACGGCCATGCGACCCAGCTTGCCGAACAGCAGCGGCTTGCCCGGCCGCATGGCGATCTTCCAAAAATCGAGCGTCATCCCGGCAGCCTCCAGCGCTCCGGCGATCATGTCGTGGTCGCCGACCGACGCGCCGCCGGAGGTGACGAGGAGATCCGCCCCTTGCGCCGCCTCGATGTTCCGGGCGAGCGCGGCCGGATCGTCGCGGGCGATGCCCAGCATCAGGGGTTCGCCGCCCTCGGCCGCGACGAAGGCGGCCAGCGCGAAGGCGTTGGAGGAGACGATCTGCCCGGGGCCGGGCGTCTCGCCGGGATTGACCAGCTCATCGCCGGTCGAAAGGATTGCGACGCGCGGCCGCCGCCGGACCCTGAGCCATGGCCGATTCATCGCCGCCGCCAGCCCGATGTCGCGGGCGGTCAGTCGCCGCCCTGCGGCGAGGCCGACCGATCCCGCCTGAAAATCGAGACCCGCCGGACGGATGAAGCGGCCGGGCGAGGCGGCCTCCTTGAGCGTGACGGCGTCGCCCGAGGCCTCCGCATCCTCCTGGATCACGATGGCGTCGGCGCCCTCGGGCACCGCCCCGCCGGTGAAGATCCGCACTGCCTGGCCCGGCCCGACCTTTCCGGCGAACGGGCTTCCCGCGGGCGCCGAGCCGATCACGGTCAGCCGCGCCGGGACGCGCGCCACATCGGCCGCCCGGACCGCATAGCCGTCCATCGCCGAGACGGCGACCGGCGGCTGCGTCAGCGCGGCGACGACATCGTCCGCGAGGATGCGGCCGAGGCCGTCCGTCAGCGCCACCTCCTCGGCGGCGATGGGGCCGCCGACGCCTGCCAGGATGCGGCTTAGAGACTCCTCGACCGAGATCATCACCGCGCCTCGTAAGTACCGGACTTACCGCCGCTTTTGTGCACCAGCCGAATATCGGAGAGAGTCATGCTCCGATCCGTTGCCTTGCACATATCGTAGACGGTGAGGGCGGCGACGGACACGGCGGTCAGCGCCTCCATCTCCACGCCCGTGCGGCCCGTGAGCGCCACCCGCGCCTCGATCTCGACGGCCGAGCCGGCCTCGTCCAGCGTCAGGTCGACGGCGACCGACGTTAGCGCCAACGGGTGGCAGAGCGGGATCAGCTCGGCGGTGCGTTTGGCGGCCATGATGCCGGCGAGACGCGCGACGGCGAGCACATCGCCCTTGCCCATCCGCCCCGCCTTCACCAGCGCCAGCGTGTCGGGCTTCATCGTCACGCGGCCCCGGGCCACCGCGACGCGTTCGCTCTCGGGCTTGGCCCCGACATCGACCATCGCCGCCTTGCCCTGCTTGTCGAAATGGGTGAGGCGGGCCATCGCTCAGGCCGTGGCGGGAACCGGAGCCGGGGCGAGCAACGCCCGCGTGGCCTCGGCCACGTCAGGCTGGCGCATCAGGGACTCGCCGATGAGGAAGCAGCGCGCGCCCACGCGCGCCATGCGGGCGAGGTCCGCGGGCGTGAAGAGGCCGCTTTCCGCGATCAGCAGCCGGTCGTCCGGGACCTTCGCCGCGAGTTCTTCCGTCGTCCGAAGGTCGACCTCCAAGCTATTGAGATTGCGGTTGTTGAT
>DATIDB010000225.1:0-4425 GCA_035456545.1 Alphaproteobacteria bacterium
TTTTTCCTCGACGAGCATCCCGAAGTCGCCCGTCTCTGACCGCCGGTCGCGCGAAACCCGACCCCTCTCCAATTTGTTGACCATCAGGGATGGTCTGGAAGCGAGGAGCGCGTCCGATGGGCGAGCGGCGGCCGAGACCGGCGCTTGATCCCGGCGACGAAGCCGCGCCGGGAACCCCCGGGACCGGCGAAGCGGTCTGCCCCGCTTGCCGCGGCAGTGGGCGCGACGGCGCAGCCCCGTGCGAGACCTGTGGGGGCACCGGACGGGTGGTGGAGGGCATCGGCGGGGCATGAGGGCGATTGGCGGCAGGCCCGATTGTTGCTGGCCGGGTTGCATTGCGGTAACCCTGAACGCCGGTCTGACCTCACCCGCGAGAATGCCATGCCCATCCTCTATGTCGCCGCCAGCAAGGAGCTCGGGAAATGGGGCGCCGAGGTCGGCGTCTCCAAGCATCTCTATAAGCTGGGCCTCGCCGAGGACAAGGCGGAGGAGGCCGTGGCTGCGCTCAACGAGGCGGGCTATGCCGGACAGCGGGATTGGAAACTCGTCAAGAAACAGGCCGTCGACGCGGTTTCGGAGGATGCGGCGATCGAGCGCGTGCAGCGCAAAGAAAAGGCGCTCGATCCGAACTACTATCCGCGCCTGCGCGGAACCGCCGGCATTTTTCGCGTGAAGCCGGTGAATGTGGAAAATCACATTCTGGTGGCGCAGGCCCTGGCTGGGCGCGAGCCGAAGCTGGACAAGCTGAAGCCCGCCGACATCGCGCAGTATCTGCTCACCCTGGCGGGCGAATGAATGACGCGCGCACCCGTTCCGTCCTGCGCGAATCCGCCCGGGTGCTCGTCGTCGAGGACGAAAGCCTGGTGGCCATGATGCTGGCGGACATGCTGAGCGATCTCGGATGCACGGTGGTCGGGCCCTTCGGCGCGCGGGCCGAAGCGCTGCGGGCGGTGACCGACGGAGCGCCCCTGGACCTGGCGCTGCTCGACGTCAATCTCCGCGGCGACAGCGTCTACGACATCGCCGAGGCGTTGAAGCGTCGGAACGTGCCTTATGCGTTCGTCAGCGGCTACGGAGCCGGCGGGATCGATTCCCGGCATGCCGGCGCGCCGGTGCTGTCCAAGCCGATCGATTCGTCGCTGCTCCAGCGTATGGTGTGCGATATTCTCGGGACGTGTGAAGGGAGTGCGGCATGACGCAAGCGATGCCGGCCGCGGGAGCCGATCCGTTGATCGGTCGCCGCGTTCTCCTCGTCGAGGATGAATCGATGATCGCCATGTTGATCGAGGACATGCTGTCAGAGCATGGGGCGGTCGTACTCGGCCCCGCCAAGCGGCTCGACGCCGCGCTGGCGCTCGCGGGATCGGAGACCATCGACCTCGGCGTCTTGGACCTGAATCTCGCGGGCGAAGCGGTCTACCCCGTTGCCGAGGCGCTGGCCCGGCGCGGCGTGCCGTTCCTCTTCATGACGGGTTACGGCCAGCTTGGAATCCTCGAGCGTTGGCGGGACCGTCCCTCCCTCGCCAAGCCCTTCCGCCCGAGCCAGCTTGCCGACGCGCTTCGCGGACTGCTCGCCACGGAGGGTGGCTAGAAGCGCTCGATCAGCACGGCGGCGTTGGTTTCCGTCACCGCCTCGGCGGGCCAGAGCGCAACCCACCGCGCCCCTTGGGGCGCCGCATAGGCGGGCTGGCGGATCAGGTGCAGCACCGAGCCGCGGAACGGCGCGAGGATCATGCCCCCCGGATTGTCGCGCGCCCAGCCCAGCGCCTCATCGGCGCCGTGCAGCTCGTATAGCGGCCGCTCAAGCCGTCCGGCGAAGACATAATCGGAAGGCTCGATTCTGTAGAGGGCGACCGGGCGATCCTCCGATTGAAGCTGCGCGAGCCGCGCGGCCACCGGACTCAGATCGAAGGCGCGGCCCAAGGCGCCGCTCATCTCAAGGAGGATCGCGGCCGCCAGGATCAGGGGCAGCAACGCGACTTGCGCGGCGCGCGAGAGCATCAGCCGCGGGCTCGCCTGCGCCAGCAGGAACACGCCTCCCAGAAGCACCAGCGTGCCCCCCACTCCGATGCTGGCGATCCAGATCGGCGGCTCCTCGATGCCGAACAGCTCATCGGCGCGAAGGGCAAGCTGCGCCAACGGCACGGTGTTGATTGCGACCGGAACGAGGCCGAGCAGAACCAGCGGCAACCCTGGAACCGCGGCATGGAAATCGGCGCGGCCCGGCAGCCGTCCGGCCAAAAGCCGCGCGATCAATGCGGCGACCGGCGGGGCGAGCAGGAGCAGCCCGCGCAGCTCCGCCCCCTCGGCCGCGACGGCGGCCAGCGTTGCCGCCGCGGCGATCAGGCAAAAGCGGATGCCGCGGTCAGAAAGCGTATCGGGTTGCCGACGCACTGATCGCCAGAAGCGCGGCCAGAAGGGCCACGGATATAGGACCGCGGGCAGAGCCAGGATCGGCAAGAGGCTCGGCGATCCGTGCAGCGACAGCCAGCCGACTGGCGGACGATCCGGCGACTCCCAGGACATCGCCGTCAATAGCGCCGGAACGCAGGCCGCGGCGAAGGCGAGATACCAAAGGAACCAGCGCCGCGCGGCCCGCGGCCCCGCCCAGGCGGGCGCCAGCGCCGCGGGGGCGATCAGCGCGAGACAGGCGAGAGGACCCGCCGCCGGCAAGAGAAGGGCCAGCGCCGCGGCATAGAGAGGCCAGCCGATGCCGCGGCCCGCGCTCGCCAGTGCGAGGCCGGTCAGCCCCGCCGCTGCAAAGCCGACTCCCAGCGCCTCTGGCGCGATCGCCGGACCCAGCACGAGCGCCGCCGCCGAGCCGAAATAGCCCCAGCTCGCCAAGGCCGGGGCATCCGCCCTCTGCGGCCAGAGCTCCCGCGCGAGCCGGCGGGTCGCCAGGAGCCCGAGCGCCATGCCGGCCGCGCAGATCGCCCAAGCCGCGCCGGTGCCGACGCCGTTCGCCGACCAGAGAAAAGCGATGAGCCTCGGCAGGAGGGGCGGCATGGTCTCGGGGCCGGCGGTTCCGTCCCGGATCATCTCCCAGGCGGCGGACAGGGCGGGCGTATCCACTCCGGCCAGGATCGGGCGAAGCAAGGCGGAGCCGGCGATCGTCGCGCACAACAACAGCAGCGGCAGCCAGGGAGCGGCCAGCGGCCCCGGCAGCAGCGCCGAACGCCCGGCGGAAACCTGGACGCGCGAGGGCGGCTCCGCTCGAGCTGTCGAAGTCATCGCATCGCCGGCGGGGATCTTGCGCCGCGCCGTCGTCATTCGCTCCTCGCACCGCAATCGATTCCATTGGACTTTCGCAAATGCGGCGCGCCGCCGCACCCGATTTCTCGGCCGATTCTTCGCTCCGACGCGCGGCGAGAGTGGACCTGCGTCCCCGGCTGTCTCTAGAGTGATCGGGCAAGGGGCGAGCGAGGATGCGCGGTCAAGGACGTCTTGGGAATCGAGGCTCGGCGATCCTGCGCCGTTGCGTCGCGCTGGTCGTGGCAGCGGGCATCGCGGGCTCCGCCCTCGCCCAAGGCAGCCAGTTCTTCCGCATCGGCACCGGCTCGACCGGCGGCACCTATTTTCCGATCGGGGCGATCCTGGCCAGCGCGATCAGCAATCCTCCCGGCTCGCGCGAATGCGAGCGCGGCGGGAGCTGCGGCGTGCCGGGCCTGATCGCGGTGGCGCAATCCACCACGGGCTCGGTCGAGAATGTGCGGGCGATCGGCAGCGGCCTTCTTGAATCGGCGCTCTCTCAGGCCGATGTGGCGTTCTGGGCCTATCACGGACGGCACACCTTCGCCCAGACGGGTCCGATCAAGAATCTGCGCGCGATCGCGAATCTCTATCCGGAGATGATCCATATCGTGGTGCGCCGCGAGGCCGGCATCCTCACGGTGCGCGACCTGAAGGGAAAACGGGTGTCGCTCGACCGTGAAGGCAGCGGCACGCTGGTCGATGCGCTGCTCATCCTCGAGGCCTACGGCATCAAGCCCGAGGACCTTCAGGTCGAGCATCTGGAGCCGGGGCCGGCGGCCGACCGGTTGCGGGAAGGCACCCTCGACGCCTTCTTCTTCGTGGCCGGCATACCGGCCGCGGCGATCACCGATTTGGCGGCGACGGCTGCGATCGGGCTGGTGCCGATCACCGGGCCCGAGGCGGAGCGGCTGCGCCAGACCTATCCGTTCTTCGCCGAGAACTTCATCTCCGCGGGTTCATATTCCGGCGTCTACTCAACGCCGACCTTGAGCGTCGGCGCGCAGTGGCTTGTCGCAGCGAATGTGCCGGAGGAAACGGTCTATGGCGTCGCGCGGGCGCTCTGGCACCCCTCGACCGAGGCGCTCCTGGACGCGGGGCATCCGCAAGGCAGGCATATCCGGCGCGAAACCGCGCTCGACGGGATCGGGATTCCCCTGCATCCGGGCGCGGTGC
>DATIDB010000226.1:0-2190 GCA_035456545.1 Alphaproteobacteria bacterium
ACGGTCGACGACGGTCACCTCGTGCCCTTCGCGGGCGAGGCAATAGGCGGTGGCCGCTCCGACCACGCCGGCGCCGAGCACGACGATTCGCATCGCTGTTAGCGTCTCCCGCTCCGCGGATCGGGCCAGATTAGCCGTCCCGCATCCAGCTGGCCAAGCGCCGCCGGAAAGGCTTGCGATCCGCGCCGGCCATCCCCATCTCTGCGCCATGCGCGGGGATTGGATCCATCTCAGATCCTGGCAGTGGCGTGGCCGTCCGCTCACTTGGCGCGAGCGGCTGGCCTTGGCTGTGTTCGCTCTTGTCGCGATCCCGGTGGTTCTCCTGGTGCTTGCCGGGCTGTTCCTCTTCGCCGTCGGATTGGCGACGGTCGCGCTGGCCGGGTGGCTGGTGGCCGCCTTCGTGAGGCCGTCGCGGCGAGCGGGCAATCGGCCGGATCTGATCATCGAGACCGAGTACCGCCGCATCTCCGAGGAGCGTGGCCCGAGCGCCGCACGCAACCCCTGGGAGGGTCGCTGAGCCCGCGCACTTCGTGGGCCCTCGGACCTTGTACGCTCCCGCGCAATCGCCCTAGAGTGGCGGGTGCGGCCCGGCAACCCCGGACAGGGCGGTCCGTGCCCCCCGAATCGAGACCGGGCCCATGCGGCTGCAGCGGTGAGGCGCGGCCGACGACACCGGACTTCGGAGATGAAATCGTCGTGAAGAACAGGACCTACGACCGGATCGCGCCGCTCTACGACCTGCTCGACGCGCCCTATGAATTTACCTGGCGCGGAAGGCTGCGCGCGCGGATGTTCGAGGGCCTTCGCGGCCGCATCCTCGATGCCGGCGTCGGCACCGGGCGCAACATTCCGCATTATCCGAAGGATGCCAACCTGGTCGGGATCGACGCCAGCGCCGGCATGCTCGAGCAGGCGCGGCGCCGCGCCGGCCGGCTCGGCAGCCGCGTGGAGCTGCGCCAGGCCGACATCATGCGCATGGAGTTCCCGGATGCGAGCTTCGATGCCATCGTCTCCACCTTCGTATTCTGCGTTCTGGACGACGAGCAGCAGCTCCCGGCGCTGAGGGAGCTGCGCCGCGTCTGCAAGCCGGGCGGAACCATCCGCCTCCTCGATTACACGCTTTCGACGCGTCCTGTGACGAAAGTCCTGATGCGCTCGCTCGAGCGGATGTCGAGCCGGCTTTTCGCCGCGCGCTACGACGTGCAGACGGAGGATTACGTCGAATCGGCGGGGCTGACGACGATCGACCGCCGCTTCGTCTTCAGCGACATGGTGCGGCTCCTCGAGCTGCGGCCAACCGAGCCCGGCGATGCGCCTCCGCGGTGGCGCGCTGCGGCCTCGGAAAGCCCCGCCCGGCTCGCCCAGCCGGAGGGATATCCCGCGCCGGCCCGCTAGAGATCCTTCCGGCGGAGAACACGCGATGGGCGTTTCCACGCCCTCCCCTCTCCTCGAACGAACGGCGCTGCAAGAGGCGCTGATCGAGTGCGCCGCGCGCGGGGCGGCGTCGCTACCCTTCCTCACCGACGGCGATCGCGTGCGGATGATCGAGGCGGCGCGTCATTTGACCTGGCGCGCCGCGCGCCCGGTCATCGGCGAGGGCGATCGCCGCGTGCTGCAGGATTTCGAGCTGACCGTGCAGTTGCCGGAGGACGGGCCCTGGCGCGATACGGCGGCGCGGGTCGATGCGGCCATCGCCGAAGCGGCGCAACGGATCTCGCCCAATCCGCTGCCGCCCGGATTCCACATCAACGATCTCATCCTGCAGCGCTACGCGGCGGGATCGCGCGGCATCACCGCGCATCGCGACCATATTCGCTATCGCGGACTGGTCGCGCTTCTGATCCTGTCGGGTGACGGCCGGTTCTGCCTGTGCGAGGACCGTTCAGGCGCGGGCGCGCGCGCGATTGCCGCACCGCAGGGCCACCTTCTGCTCATGCGCGCGCCGGGCTACGCCGGCTCTTCCGCGCGGCCCTTCCATTTCCTCGACCGGATTTCCGCCGAACGGCTCAGCTTCGGAATGCGCTGGGATACGGCGGCTAATTGACGCGGGCGTAGTTGGACCGCGCGCCGGCGCGCGCGCGCTCCCAATCGGGCAGCGTCACGTGATCGCCGCCGCCCTCGATGATGAGTTCCAGGAACCATCGGAACTCGTCGAGATCCGAATCGCTCGGTTCCTCTTCGCTCTTGTTG
>DATIDB010000227.1:0-3379 GCA_035456545.1 Alphaproteobacteria bacterium
CGCCGATTCCGAACAGCGCCATCACTCCGTCTCCGATGAACTTGTCGACACGCCCGCCCGCTTCCTCGACCGCCTCGCCCATGGCGCGGAAAAACCGGTTCAGCAGAAACACCAGATCGTAGGGCAACCGGTGCTCGGCGAGGTTGGTGAAGGAACGCAGATCGCAGAACAGGATCGCGATCTCCTGCTCGGCGCCATGCAGATAGGCGGGCCGGCCCCGGCATGGGGCGGCAAGAGCGGCACGATCTCGACCGGCCCGGTGGGCCGCGTCTGGCAGGCGAGGCGGGTGCCGGTTCCCGCGCCGACGCGCTGGAGGACGCGCTGCTCGTCCTCGCTGGGCGGAGGCAGGTGATCCATTCCGCGCACGACGCGCACGCGGCAGGTCGAGCATCGCCCGCGCCCGCCGCAGACCGACGCATGCGGCACTCCGGCGGCGCGGCTCGCCTCGAGCAGGGTGGCGCCGCGTCCGATCACGATCCGACGCCCGTCGGGATAGCTCACCTGGACGGCGTGCCGCCGTTCGACGGCCATGCGCGCCAGCCGGGCGGCAAGCGTGCCGAGCAGGAGGGTGAAGTAGAAGGCGAGCCCGGCGTTATAGATGAGGGTCAGGCGGGCGATACCGGCCTGGTCGGGAAAGCCGGACACGATGCCGGCGCGCGCGCCCTCCTCGGCCATCAGCGCAGCGACGTCGCGCCCCGCGGAGCCGAATCCGAGCAGCGCCAGGACGGGAACCAGCAGGGCCGCCGCATAGATGTAGGGAAGCGCGGGCTCGTACCAGCCTTTCAGCCGCAGCCAGTAATGCAGTCCGATGCAGCCATGCAGCCAGGCGACGACGAGGGTGACCACCTGCCGCAGGCCGGCGGCGGGCTGCAAGGTCCAGAGGATGGCCAGGACCTGCGAGTATCCGTCGCGTGTCCCCAGGGCCGCTTCGGCGATCCGGGTGCCGACCACATGCTCCCAAAGCAATGGGGGAATGGCGAGCCCAAGGATGAGCTGCATCGCCTGCCAGGCGGGCATGCGCAGGCTTCGGCGCCGGTAGAGGCTGCGAATCGCCAGGCCCGCATGGACCAGGAAGGACCCGTACAGCAGGACCGTTCCGAGGGGGTTGCGCCACAGCCAGAGAAAGGCGTCGCGTCCGCCCTCGAGCGCCTCGAGGGAAATCAGCCCGAGCGCATGATTGAGGAGATGAGTGAACACATAGGCGAAGAGCACCGAGCCGCTTGCCGCGCGCCATGTTCGGACGCCGGCGCCCGAGCGCGGGCGGGTCTTTGAGCCGTGGGCGAGGGCGGTGCTGGCCAAGATGCGTCAGGTGGCTGTCGATCCGTCGCATCCTACTATGAATGGAGGACGGCGCTGGACCTCACTCCGTTTCCTGGCCGTCGCAGAAGGATTGCAGGACGCCGCGGTCCTGTATCCGGATGCTCTGACCGCGCCCGAGGACGCCCAGGGGCTTCAGCCGAGCGAATGCGCGCGAGAGGCTTTCCGGGGTCATCCCGAGGCGGGCGGCGACGAGTTGCCGCTCGCCTGGGAGGCGGACCTCGCCGTCCTTTCCCAGCATCAGCAGATAGGCGCCCAGCCGTTGGGCCGAGGCTTTCAGCTTCAGGTCGGTGATCTGCGAGACGAGCTGGCGCCATTGCAGGGCAAGGGAGTCCAGCGCGCCGAGGGCGAAGGCGTGGTTGGCGCCGATCAGGCCTCTGAGCCGCTCGGCCGGTATGTGGAGGATCCGCGTATTCGTGGCGGCGCGGCCGGACAGGAGATAAGGCCGCTCCTGGACGACGGCAGCCAAGACGAAGGAATCCCCCGGCTCCCGGAACTCCACAACGGTGGATTTGTCGCCTGAGCCATGCCCGGTCAACGCCACGCAGCCCCGCAGGACGATGTGGAGGTGTTCGGGCTGCGCGCCGAGCCGGAAGATCAGGCGGCCCTTTGGGTACGCCTGAACGAAGCACTGCCGCATCAGTTGCTCGAAGGGCTTGGCGCCGAGGGATTTCAGCAGATTCGTGGAAGCGGCGATATGACGGTCTTCCGAGCCGATAACCTCGATCTCGGCCATGCCAGCCTCCGAAGAAATGGAGTCTCAAATCACGAAAAATCAGCCGGGCGGCCCGGCGGTCGCCAAATATTCGAGACGACCTTTTCCCGATTGGCAAGGGGCTGCAAGTACTGCCGGGCGAGCTTAAGTCAGATCAACATTCATCCCCGCCGTGGAGGGAGGCGGCGATACCGGGGGAAACCGCGTTCGCGACTTTCGGTTGACACCGAGAGACCGGCGCCGATCGACGCGCCAAGGCGCCGCAAAGCCCCCAGAGCGGGACCGTCAGGGCGATCGCCGCATAGGCGTCAATCGCATAATGCCAACCGAGCGCGACCGAGCCGATGCAGATCGCGACGAGAAACGCCGCAGCGAGGACGAAAGCAGCGCCGCTCCGCCCGCGCAGGAGGAGCACGAGCAGGAACGCGCTCGCCACATGAACGCTTGGCATCGCGGAGATGCCGCTGCCGAAGCCGATCGCGCCCGACCGGTAGAGACTCCAGAGCGCATGCTGGGCGCTTTGGGAGATCAGCGGCGCCTGAGCATCGATCGCCGCGAGCGCGCCGAGAAGCGGGGCATAGCGTTCGGGGTCGCCGCCGACCTCGTGGAAATAGCAGGGGCCGGCGGAAGAAAGGATCATGCCCCCGACGCTCCCGACCGTGATCCAGACGACCGGAATCGCCAATAACCCCTGCAAGCGCAGCGCCGGGCGGGTGCGGTCGAGCGCGAGCCAGGCCCAGCTCGCGAAGAGCAGCAGCGACCAGACCGGGTGATAGAGAAAATCCAGTGCCCGAACCGCGGACGGGTAAGCGAGCAACGGTTCGAACGCGCGCCACGGGTCGATGCCGAAATGAAGACGCCGGTCCAGCTCAGCCAGCGGAATATCCCAGGAGAAGGGATGAAGGAGGGGGATCAGCGACTTGAAGGAGCTGAACAGCGAGAGGAAGACCGGCAGCGCGACCAGGCTCGGCAGGGCGCGAACGACGCCGCCGGGATCGAGGCCGCGTCGGGGCAGCTCGCGCGACAGAGCGGCCGCGAGGGAGAGCTGCGGATGCGCCCTCAGCGCGGTCAGCGACAGGACCGCCAGACCGGCGAGCGACAGGAACCCCGTCGCCGGAATCGCATAGGGCAGGTAAAGGCTCCAGACAATCCGATGGGACTGGCCGATCGTCGCCGCGGCTGTTTCGACCGCCGCGCCATAGACAAGGACGAGGACCGCTGGAAGCAGCTCCGGCAACCACGGTCGGGCTGAGCGCGATTCGACAAAGGCTTCGGCGAAAAGGGACATGTCATTGCGGGAAATACCCGGACACGGTTAAGCAAATTGCTCTTTAGTCTTCCCTTAAC
>DATIDB010000228.1:0-3082 GCA_035456545.1 Alphaproteobacteria bacterium
TCGAAAGAAACGGCGGCGGGAACCGCGCGCACGCGGCTCCTCGCGCTCGACCCCGATGCGCGGCGCGAGGAGATCGCGCGCATGCTCTCCGCGGCCGAGGTCACCGCCGAGGCGCGCGCGCAGGCCGACCGCCTCCTTGCCGCGGCGGAGGCCGCGGCGTGAGCCCGAAACCCGATCTCAAGCCTGTCGAGAAGCTGAGCCCGGCCGAGGCCGAGGCGGAGCTTGCCCGGCTCGCCGAGACGATCGCCCGTCACGACCGCCTTTATTACCAAGAGGACGCGCCGGAAGTCTCCGACGCCGAGTATGACGCCTTGCGCCAGCGAAACGCGGCCATCGAGGCGCGGTTCCCGCTGCTCGTGCGCGAGGATTCCCCCTCGCTGCGGGTCGGCGCCGCCCCCGCGGCCGCCTTCGCCAAGGTCGCGCATCTGAAGCCGATGCTCTCCCTCGACAACGCCTTCGACGATGCGGATGCGCGGGACTTCGCCGCGCGCGTTCGCCGCTTCCTGAAGCTGGACTCCGATACGGCGGTCGAAATTTCGGCCGAGCCGAAGATCGACGGGCTCTCGGCCAACCTTCTCTATGAGAAAGGGCGGTTCGTGCGCGGCGCGACGCGCGGCGACGGCTCGGTCGGCGAGGACATCACGCAGAACCTGCGCACCCTCAAGGACGTGCCGCAGCGGCTGAAAGGCGCGGACGCGCCCGACCTCATCGAGGTGCGCGGCGAGATCTATATGCGCCGCCGCGATTTCCTCAAGATGAACGAGGAGCGGCTCAAGGCGGGCGAGCCGGCCTTCGCCAATCCGCGCAACGCCGCGGCGGGATCGGTGCGCCAGCTCGACCCGTCGATCACCGCCGGCCGCCCATTGCGCTTCTTCGCCTATGCCTGGGGCGAGATGAGCGAGCGTCCGGCCAGGACGCATTGGGACATGTTGCGCCGCTTCAAGGAGTGGGGGTTCGAGGTCAATCCGCTGGCCAAGCTCTGCTCCACCATCGATGAGGCGCTGGCGGTGCATCGCAAGATCGCCGAAGACCGCGCGGCGCTGCCTTACGACATCGACGGCGTCGTCTACAAGGTGAACCGGCTCGACTGGCAGGACCGGCTCGGCATGGTCAGCCGTGCGCCGCGCTGGGCGATCGCGCACAAATTCCCGGCCGAGCAGGCGGTGACGAAGCTCAACGACATCGTCATCCAGGTCGGCCGCACCGGCACGCTGACGCCGGTCGCGATCCTGGAGCCGGTCACGGTCGGCGGCGTCGTGGTCGCGCGCGCGACGCTCCACAACGAGGATGAAATCCAGCGCAAGGATGTGCGCATCGGCGACCATGTCGTGCTGCAGCGCGCGGGCGACGTCATCCCGCAGATCCTCGGCGTGAAGCTGGAGAAGCGGCCTAAGGGCGCGAAGCCCTATGTCTTCCCCGACCATTGCCCGGCCTGCGGAAGCCTGGCGATCCGCGAGCCCGGCGAAGTGGCGCGGCGCTGCACCGGCGGCCTCATCTGCCCGGCGCAGGCGGTCGAGCGCCTGAGGCATTTCGTCTCGCGCGACGCCTTCGACATCGAGGGGCTCGGCGCGCGGCATGTCGAGGAATTCCATCGAGACGGGCTGATCCGCATGCCGGGCGATCTGTTCCGCCTCGCCGCGCGGCGCGCGGAGATCGAGGAGCGCGAGGGCTGGGGCAAGCAGTCGGCCGCCAAGCTGCTCGCCGCGATCGAAAGCCGCCGGCGCATCCCCGCCGACCGCTTCATCTACGCGCTCGGCATCCGCCAGATCGGCCAGGCGACCGCCAAGCTGCTCGCCCGCAATTACGGGTCGCTCGCCATGTTCCGCGAGGCCATGATCGAGGCGCAAGACCCGGCGAGTCCCGCCTATCAGGAGCTGGACAGCATCACCGGCATCGGCGACTCCATGGCGGCCGACCTGATCGGCTTCTTCGCCGAACCGCACAACATCGCGGTTTTGGACGATCTCGCCCGCGAGGTCACGGTCGAGGACGTCGCCGCGCCTCGGGGCGCCGCGTCCTCGCCGGTCGCCGGCAAGACGGTGGTCTTCACCGGGTCGCTCGAAACGATGACCCGGCACGAGGCCAAGGCGCGCGCCGAAGCGCTCGGCGCCAAGGTGGCGGAATCGGTGTCGCGCAAGACCGACTACGTCGTGATCGGCGCGGACGCCGGATCGAAGGCGAAGAAGGCGGCGGAGCTCGGCGTCACCACAATGACCGAGCAGGATTGGCTGAAACTGATTGGCGAGCGCGCATGAGCCTCATTCCCGAAAGCGAGCTGAGCGGCTTTGCGCGACTCCTCGGATATCGCCTCGCCCGGTGGGAGCCGGATCGGGCCGAGGTGGTGCTGGAGCTCGGCCCGCAACACCAGAACCGCGGCCATGTCGCGCATGGCGGCGTGCTGGCGACGCTGATCGACACCGCCTGCGGATTCGCCGGCTGCTGGGCGCCGCCGGGCGAGACCCGCGCTGCGGTGACGCTCTCGCTCACGACGCAGTTCCTCGCGCCTGCCGCGTCCGGCCGCCTCACCGCGACCGGACGGAAGGTCGGCGGCGGCCGCGGTGTCTTCTTCGCGACGGCGGAAATCCGAGACGAGGCGGGCGCGGTCCTCGCCCGCGGCGAGGGCGTGTTCCGGTACCGGAATTCGTCGAACCCGCCTTGAAAAATCCTCCTTTCGGCGTGCCGCAACGCCGCCATTTGAAAGGTGATGGCCACGGATATCCACGGATGGACGCGGAGTAGGCGATTGCTTCGCGAAGCGAACCCTACCATCCGTGATCATCCGTATCTTATCCGTGGTCATCCGTGTTCTTCGGCGCAGAGCGTGGCGATTGACATTCCCTCCGCTCCCGCCCAGGATCGGCGCCACTGGTGAGGCTGGGGTGTCCCGGGTGAGTCCGGGGCTGAGAGCAAACCCATCGAACCTGATCTGGATCATGCCAGCGCAGGGAGCCGCCCACGGGACAGCGACACTCCTAATCCGAACCGCCTTCCCGCCGGCTCCTTCCTGATGGACGGGAGCTATTCCTCCGATGTTTCGCACGACATTCCTACTGGCCGTAGTTGCAGCCGTTGCCGGCGCAGG
>DATIDB010000229.1:0-2375 GCA_035456545.1 Alphaproteobacteria bacterium
GCCTTCCTGAAAAGCCTCGGCGCCGAGCTGCGCGCCCAGCGCCTTCTCGCCCAGGCCACGCCGGACCAGCAAACACAGATCCGCTCGGGCCTGCATCGCTTGATCGCGCCGGAGGAAATGGGCAGGCTGTTCCGCGCCATGGCCCTGACCGCACCGGGCCTCGGCCCGCCCGCGGGATTTACCTGACGAGACGATGATCGCGCCCGAAACGCTCGCATCGCCCGGCCTGGAGGCAGCGTTCTTCACGCGCGAGGGCGGCGTCAGCGAAGGGCTCTACGCGGCCCTGAATTGCGGCTACGGCTCGGGCGACGATCCCGAGGCGGTGCGCGAGAATCGCCGGCGCGCGATGGACCGGCTCGCCCTCAAGCCCGGAGGCCTGGTGACGCTTTATCAGGTGCACAGCCCGACGGTGGTGACGGTGGAGAAGCCGTGGCGGCAAGGCGAGCAGCCGAAAGCCGACGGCGCGGTGACGAAGCGGCGCGGCCTCGCGCTCGGCATCCTCACCGCCGATTGCGCGCCGGTCCTCTTCGCGGACCCCGAAGCGGGCGTCATCGGCGCGGCGCATGCCGGCTGGCGCGGCGCGTTCACCGGCGTTCTGGAGGAGACGGTGGCGACCATGGCGCGGCTCGGCGCGGAGCCTTCGCGCATCCGCGCCGCGATCGGCCCCTGCATCGCGCAAAGCTCCTATGAGGTCGGACCGGAATTCCATGCTCGTTTCGTCGAAGGCGATCCGGCGACCGCGGGTTTTTTCCGCCCGTCGGCGCGCGCGGGACATCATCTTTTCGATCTGGCCGGCTATGTGCGCTCCCGGCTCGGCGGGCTCGCCCTCGCCTCGATCGAGGAGGCCGGGGTGGATACCGCCGCCGATGCGACGCGCTGGTTCAGCTATCGCCGCGCGACGCTCGCGGGCGAAAAGGTTTACGGCCGACTTCTCTCCGTCGTCGCGCTGAGGGACTAGGGACCATGGCCGTGCATTTCACGCCGAAGGAGCTGACCGGCCGCCGCGCCGCCGCCTCCCGCGCCATGGCCGCGCGCGGGCTCGACGGCCTCCTGATGTTCCGGCAGGAGAGCATGTACTACCTGACCGGCTACGACAGCTTCGGCTATGTCTTCTTCCAGTGCCTTTATCTCGGCGCGGACGGCCGGTTCTTCCTGATCACGCGCGCGCCCGACCTCCTCCAGGCGCGCCACACCTCCGTCATCGAGGACATCCGCATCTGGGTGGACGCGCCGGATGCCGATCCGGCCAGGGACCTCCGCGCCGTGCTGGAGGAATACGGCGCGAAGGGCAAGCGGCTCGGCGTCGAGTACGAGGCCTATGGCCTGACCGCCCGCAACGGCAAGCGGCTGGAGGCGGCGCTCGGGGGATTCGCCACCCTGACCGACGCCTCGGATCTGGTGACGCGCCTCAGGCTCGTCAAAAGCCCGGCGGAGATCGCCTATGTCCGCAAGGCCGCCGAGCTCGCCGATCTCGCCCTCGACGAGGCCGAGCGGCTCGCCGCGCCGGGCGCATACGAGGGCGACATCCTCGCCGCCATGCATGGCGCGATCTACCGCAACGGCGGCGACGATCCGGCCAACGAGTTCATCATCGGGTCGGGCCGGGACGCTCTGCTCTGCCGCTATTTCAGCGGGCGGCGGCACCTGGAGGCTGAGGACCAGCTCACGCTCGAATTCGCCGGGGTCTACCGCCACTACCATTCCTGCCTGATGCGCACGATCCCGATCGGCAAGCCCGATCCGAAGCACCGGGACATGCACAAGGCGTCGGTGGCGGCCCTCGAAGCCTGCAAGGCGGCGTGCCGGCCGGGGGCAACCATGGGCGAGGTGTTCGCGGCGCACACCGCCACCCTCGACAAGGCGGGATACCGGGAGGCGCGGATGAACGCCACCGGCTACAGCCTCGGCACCACCTTCGCCCCCAACTGGATGGACTGGCCGATGTTCTACCGGGACAACCCGGAGGTCATCGGGCCGGGGATGGTCTTCTTCATCCACATCATCATCTTCGACGCCCCGAGGAACCTCGCCATGACCACCGGCCAGACGGTCCTGGTCACCCCCACGGGCTGCGAACCCCTCTCGCGCAAGGGGCTGGATCTGGTGGTGAAATAGGGCGGGAAGCCATGCCGCACCTGGTCATCTTCCTGGCGATCCTGGTCCTGGGGCTCTTGGCCACCTGCGTGTTGATGTGACCGCGCACCTCGCCCCGCGGCAGCGGGGAGAGGTCGGCGAGGCGGCAGGCCGAGCCGGGTGAGGGGTTTCTGGGCTCCCCGGGCCTCGCTCAAGTCTGCGCTTTGCGATCGCAATCGAGAGGTGACCCCTCACCCGCCTCGCTCCGCTCGGCACCCTCTCCCCACTTCGTGGGGCGAGGG
>DATIDB010000230.1:0-5030 GCA_035456545.1 Alphaproteobacteria bacterium
CGGCGCTGCGCTCGATGGGCGGGTCCGGCGCCCGGCGGGCGCCCGCCGCCGCGCCGGAGCGCGAATCGCGGGACGGCGCGCTCCGGTCGCTGATGCATCCGGCCGTGATCGCCACGACCCTGATGTTCCTCACTTTGAACATCGGCGGCGGGGCGAAGATGGTGTGGCTGCCGATCCTCTGCGAGCGGTTGGCGCAGGACGGCGCCCGGCTCTATGGCGTCTTCCTGGCTTTGATCGCAGCAGGACAGACGGCGAGCGCCTTGGCCACGGGCGCCTTGCGCATCCGGCTCGACCGGCTGGGCATCGCCATCGCCCTGTTCCAGGGCCTCGCCGGAGCCTCGCTGCTGCTGATCGTGCTGTCGCCCCGACTCTGGATTATTGCCGCTTCCATGCTGCTCTTCGGCGTCTTCAGCGCTCCGCTCACGGTCTGGGCACAGACCTTGCGCATGCAGATTCTCCCCGAGCGGCTGCACGGCCGCGCCTTCGCGCTCCTGCGCACGATCATGCAGGCGGGCAATCCGCTGGGCGGCATGCTGGGCGGAGCCCTCTTCCCGCTAATCGGCCTGGCGCCAACGGTCGCCGCCTCGGCGCTGCTGATCGGGATTCCCGGATTGATCGGGCTGGCTCTCCCGGCGTTGCGCCCTTTCAAGCTCGCCGGCCTCGACCCGCGCTCCGCATGAGAGGCATGCCCGAGCGGCGCCGCCCCGGTGCGCCGCCGGAGCGGATCGAGCGCCTGCCGCCCGAAAGCCCCACGGTTCCGGGCTATGTCGAGCCTTCGGAGCGCGAGCCCCCCGAGCCTTGGCCGGGAGCTGACGAAGAGCCCCCGCTTGCGCCCTTCTGATCGGCGAGCGGACCCAGCGCGTCCAGGAGCGGCCCCAGATGGCGCTCGTAGTTCCGCCAGCGCCGATGGGGCGTGGCCGAAAGCGGACGCCGCACCTGCACGCCGCTCGAGGTGAGCACCGGGCGATCGGATGTGTGGAACTCAAGGCAGGCCGCGTCCCAGGGCAGCCCGACGAACTCCACGAGGCGGCGCGAAGCGCCTTCGGGATCGTCGATCAGCGCCTCGTAGGACAGGACGAAGACCTTGTCCGGCAGGAGCGCGCGCCAATGGCGCATCAGCCGGTCGTGCAGCCGCCAATAGCGCGCGACATGCTCGAGATCGTAGGTGAAGGCGAGCCCGCCGCGGAACGGCATCCGCCAACAGGCGAAGCAGGTCTCGACCGGATCGCGCCGCGTCTCGATGAAGCGCGCGCCAGAGAGCGCCAGATGCAGGAATCCGATATGGAAGACGTTGCCCGGCGTCTTATTGGTGACCCGCGCCTTGCCCGGCGCGCGCGCCGCCAGCCGCGCCACGGATTCGGCCCCGATGCGGCGCAACTCCTCCCCCCTCGCCGCCCGGCAGGCATCGACGTAATCCGCCGACGCCGGCCGCAGGCTCGCCAGCGCCTCGACCATGCGGCCGACCTCCGCGATTTCGCCCGCGCCGTAGACCTGCGGATGGCTGGAGAGGATCTGTTCCGCAAGGGTCGAGCCCGAGCGTGGCATGCCGAGGATGAAGAGCGGCAGCGGCGAGGCATCGCCCTGCCCTTCCTTCGCGCGCAGCAGCGCCGCATCGAAGCCGCGGAGGATCCGTTCGGCCCAAGCCTCGTCCTTCGCCGGGTCATAGCGCAGCCGCGCCGCCAGGATGCGGTTCGCGCGGTCGAGGCGGGCGAAGGCGCGGTCGTAGTCGCCGATATCGTCATACGCCTTGCCGAGCGCGAAGAGGAGCGGGGCGGCGCTCGGGTTGCCCTCTCCCAGCCGCCCGAGCAGCGCCTCCATGCGGTCGATCTCTCCGGCGCCCGGCCGGAACCGCTCGATCTCGCTCAGATGCAGCCAGGCTTCCGCCGATGCCGGATCGAGCGAGAGCGCGTGCCGGAACAACGCCGCCGCCTCCGCGGTACGCCCCTGGTCGCGGCGCACATGCCCGAGCCGGAGCGCTGGCCCGGGGTGGGCGGGAGCCTCAGCCCGCACCCGCTCGGCAAGCTCGCCCGCGCGATCCAACCGTCCCGCCTCGGTCAGCACCGCGGCCGCGCGCAACAGCATGCGAAGATCGGCAGGGCCCGAGGCGAGCGCATCCTCCGCCGCAGCGGCCGCATCCTCGTGTCCGAGCTGCGCCAGCGCCTCGGCAAGGCCGATCAGCGCCTCCGCGGAACGGGGCTGCAGGGCCACGGCGCGCCGCCACGCCTCGGCCGCCTCCGGCCAGCGCCGCGCCTGAGCCAATTCCTCCGCCCGCCGCGCCGTGCGCGTCGGGAGCGCGGGGTCGAGCGCGCATGCCTTCGCAAGGTATTGCCGCGCGAGGTCGGGGCGACGGCCCTTGAAGGCGAGAAGGCCGAGCGCGGCATGCGCCTCGGCATGGCCGGGCGCCGCTGTCAGGACGGCGCGATAGAGCCGCTCCGCCTCCCCGAGCTTGCCGGACCGCTCCGCATGCTCCGCGGCGCGGAACAAATCGGCGGGTGTCGGCGGCATCGTCTCGGCCATGCCGCCATTCTTCGCCTCTTCCGCCCCGTCGCGGCAAGGGCTCCGCCGAGGGCGGCGCGCCCGTCGCTAGCCTTCGCCGCCGCGGTCCCAGACCGCTTCGCCCAGATAGATCTGCTCCTCGTCGGTGAAGGCGCCGGTCGCGCCGCCCGCGCCGGCTCCGATCAGCGCGCCGGGAATGGCGCCCACCCCGCCGAAGGCAAGGCCCACCAGGGCGCCGGTCCCCGCTCCGATGCCGGCCCCGCTGATCGAGCGGTCGGTCGTGGAGGTGCCACACCCGGCCAAGCTGGCGGCCGAAATCGCGATTAAAAGGACAGCATTCCTGACTTCCATCGGGTCGGCCCTTTTCCAAGTTTCTCCGCCCCGAACGTCGGCTAAAGCGACCTCGTTCCGGGCGCTCTTCTGATGCGGGCGGCAATGGAGTAGGTTTTCCGTCGGGCTGATGCCGTCCGGCCACAACAGGAAGAACGCCCGCGGCCCTCCAGCCGAAAAGCCGTGTGCCAGAAGCCCCGCCTGAGTGATCCGATGCCCGTCCGCGCGCAAGACCAGAAACTCGAACTGATCGGCCGACTGGCCAAGCGGGTACGCGAGCGGATCGCACCCGATCGCGCCGACGAGGTGGAGCGGTTCGTCCGTCAGCTCTACGCCAATGTGCCGCCCGGGGACCTCTTGCGGAACACGGTCGAGGACCTCTACGGCGCGGCCCTGGGCTTGTGGAACTTCTCGCAGCAGCGCCGGCCGGGCGAGCCGAAGATCCGCGCCTTCAATCCGACGCCCTCGGAGCATGGCTGGCGCTCGACCCACACCGTGATCGAGATCGTCAACGACGACATGCCGTTCCTGGTCGATTCGGTGACCGCCGAGCTCAATCGCCAGGACCTGACCGTGCACCTCGTCATCCATCCGGTGATGAAGCTGCGCCGCGACGGCGGCGGCAAGCGCCTGGAGCTGGCGAAGCCCGTGGCCGAAGGGGATGCAGAGGCGGAGCCGGCCGCGCAATCCGAATCCCTGATGCATATCCAGATCAGCGAGCAGTCCGCGCCGGGCCGGCTCGCGGCGATACAGGACGGGCTCGCGCGCGTGCTCGCCGATGTGCGGGTCACCGTCCAGGATTGGCGCGCGATGCGCGAGCGGCTTGGCGATGTCCTGAGCGAGCTGGAAACCGCGCCTCCGCCTCTCGCGCGCGAGGAGATCGAGGAGACGAAGGAGTTCCTACGCTGGATCGGCGACGACCATTTCACCTTCCTCGGTTACCGCGAGTACGATTTTTCCGGCGTGGGCGACGCCGCCACCTTGCGCATCCGGGCGGACAGCGGCCTCGGCATCCTGCGCGACGACGCCTATTCCGTCTTCGACGGGTTGCGGAACTTCGACACGCTCCCGCCCGAAGTGCGGCAGTTTGTGCTGGAGCCGCGCCTGCTCCTGATCACCAAATCCAATCAGCGCGCCACGGTGCACCGCCCGGTGCATATGGATACCGTGGGCGTGAAGCGCTTCGACGAGCGCGGCAAGGTCATCGGCGAACGGCTGTTCGTCGGCCTCCTCACCTCCGCCGCCTATAGCCGCAGCCCCCGGCAGATCCCGATGCTGCGGCGCAAGGTGCAGAACATCCTCGGGCGCGCCGGCTTCCCGCCGAACAGCCATGACGGCAAGGCGCTGACCCACATCCTGGAAAGCTACCCGCGCGACGAACTCTTGCAGATCGGCGAGGAGGACCTCTTCGAGATCAGCCTCGGAATCCTGCATCTGCAGGAGCGGCAGCGGATCGCCCTATTCGTGCGCCGCGACCCGTTCGAGCGCTTCGTCTCGTGCCTCATCTACGTGCCGCGCGAGCGCTTCAACACGGCGCTTCGGCTGCGCTTCCAGGAGATCCTGGAGGCGGCCTATGACGGCGCCGTCTCCGCCTTCGCAACGCACATGACCGACGAGGTGCTGGGCCGCCTGCACGTCGTCGTCAAGACCAAGCCCGGCGCAATCCCCTCAGTGCCGACGCCCGAAGTGGAGGCGAGGCTGGTGGAGGCCGGCCGGTCCTGGAGCGATGACCTGCAGGAGGCGCTCTGCGCCTCGCTCGGCGAGGAGCGGGGCATCGAGCGGATGCGGCGTTACGCCGATGCGTTCCCGCTGGCCTATCGCGAGCGCTTCCCGGCCGGGGTCGCCGTCTACGACATCGCGCGCATCGAGGAGTGCCTGGAGCGCGGGCGCATCGCGTTCAATCTCTATCGGCCGGTCGAGGCCGCGCCCGAGGAAGTGCGCCTCAAGATCTACAACGCCGGCAAGCAGGTCGCGCTCTCCGACATCCTGCCGATGCTGGAGCATATGGGCCTCAAGGTGATCAGCGAGGTTCCCTACGAGGTGCAGCCGCTCGGCCGGACCGCGATCTGGGTCCACGATTTCCTGATGCTGACGGCGGGTAGCGGCGAGATCGACGTCAGCTATGTGCGCGAGGCCTTCGAGGAGGCTTTGGGCCGCATCTGGCTCGGCGAGATGGAGGACGATGCCTTCAACAAGCTGATCCT
>DATIDB010000231.1:0-6340 GCA_035456545.1 Alphaproteobacteria bacterium
CCCCCTGATCTACGCCTGCGACAGCCGCGACGTCATCGTCGTGCACGTCAACCCGATCATGCGCGAGGACCTGCCGAAGAGCGCCGCCGAGATCCTGAACCGTATCAACGAGATCAGCTTCAACTCCTCGCTCATGCGCGAAATGCGCGCCATCAGCTTCGTCACCCGCCTGATCGACGATGGTCAGGCGGACGCGGCCAATCTGAAGCGCATGCTGGTGCACGGCATCGCCAACGAGAAGGCGATGTCGGAGCTGTCCGTTGCCAGCAAGCTCAACGCGGACTGGGAGTTCTTGACCTATCTGAAGGATATCGGCCGCGCCGCCGCCGAGGAATGGCTCGCCGCCAATTTCGACCGGCTCGGCAAGGAGACGACGATCGACCTGCACCAGACCTACCTCTAGCCACTGCCTCTTTAGACCCCGTCGCATAGTCTGCGCCCCGCCTCCCTGGCGCTCCTCCTTGGCCCCTCCGCCATTCCGGCGGAGGGGATTTTCTTGGGGCGCCGCCGTCTCCGGAACGCTCCTTCATGCCGGGCCTGTATCGAAACAATGAGAACACGGCATTTCAGCCGCGCCGCCGCCGCTGGCACGCTTCAAGCCACGGCCGGACCGATCCGCCGGATACGGATGCCGGACCGATCCGACGACAACGCCATTCGCACCCGAAGGAGACCCAAGAGATGACCAAGATGTCGATGCTCGCCGCCTCAGCCCTTGTCGCCGCCCTGGCGGTGCCCGCCGTCGCCGGCGCCGAGCCGGCGGCCGTCCCCACCTTCAAGGCCGAGAAATGTTTCGGCGTGGTCAAGGCGGGCAAGAACGACTGCCAGACCAACAACTCCTCCTGCGCCGGCACTTCGCGCCGCGACGGCCAGGCCGATGCCTGGATCTACGTCCCGGCCGGAAGCTGCGAACGCATCGTCGGCGGCTCGCTTTCCCCGAAGGCGTGACGCGGGACAAGGCCACGGTACTTCCACCCCCGGCGCCAAGGGAGCCGCTCATGACCCTTCTCCCGACCAGGCCCCGCGCCCTGACGCCGCCGACCGGCGTGGGGCTGCGTTCGCCGCATCTGGCGGAGGCGGAGAGGCACCCGGGCGCGGCCGCCTGGATCGAGGTGCATGCGGAGAACTACATGGGCGGCGGCGCCGCGATCGCCCCCCTCCTCTCCCTCCGGCGCGAGCTGCAGGTCAGCCTCCACGGCGTCGGCCTGTCGATCGGCAGCGCCGAGGGCGTCGATCTACGGCACCTGGCGCGCCTGAAATCCCTGGCGCTGCGGGTGGAGCCATTCCTTCTCTCGGAGCATCTGAGCTGGAGCGCGAGCGGCGGCGCCTATCTCAACGATCTGCTGCCGTTGCCCTACACCGAGGAAGCGCTCGCCGTGGCGTCGCGAAACCTCGATTTCGCGCAAGAGACCCTCGGCCGGCGCATCCTGATCGAGAATCCGTCGCGGTACCTGAACTGGCGGCACTCCGCCATCCCCGAAGGCGAATTCCTGGCCGAGCTGGTCCGCCGCACCGGATGCGGAATTCTTCTGGACGTCAACAACCTCTATGTGACGCAGCACAATTGCCGCGCCGATCCCGCGCGGGTCCTCGCCGCGCTGCCGGCGGATTCGATCGGCGAAATCCACCTGGCCGGGCATACGCGCAACCCGCTCGAAAGCGGCGGCGCGATCCTGATCGACGATCACGGCGGTCCGGTCGCCGAGCCGGTCTGGGCGCTCTTCGCCGAAGCCGCGCGCCTGTTTCCGACCGCGCCGGCCCTGATCGAATGGGACAGTAACCTTCCAGAATTCTCCGTTCTCACCGAAGAAGCGCGTGCCGCCGACCGACGGCGTCGCGCCGCGATGTTGGGAGTGGCTACAGATGCCTATGTTGCATGAGATTCAGCACGGGGTCAGGCTCGCGGTCCTGGGCACGAGCCGCGCTGAGATCGTTGCCGCCATTCTCGGCGAAGGCGCCGACGCCGAGGCGCGCCTGCGCATCCATCGGCACAACGTCCTCGCCTCGCTGACCGAAGCCTTGAAGGCGAATTTCCCGGTGGTGTGCGCGGTCGTGCATGAGCGGTTCTTCGCCTATGCGGCGGACGCCTTCATCCGCGCCCACCCGCCGGCCGGGCCCTGCCTTAGCGAATACGGTGCGGCGTTTCCTGAGTTCCTGCGCAGCTTCGCGCCGGTGCGCCATCTTCCCTACCTCTTCGACCTGGCGCGGCTCGAATGGGCGGTCCTGCGGGCCGCGAACGCTCCGGATGCGGCGCCAATCGCCGCGGAGAGCCTGCGCCATGTCGCCGTCGCCGATTATCCCAATCTCGCGCTGCAGCTCGATCCCGCGCTGCTCCTTCTGCGCACTCTCTCGGCCGTGGAGCGGATCTGGGCCGCCCATCAGCAGGGCGAGCCTCAAGGGCCGATCGATCTCGGCACGGAAGGCGCGCGGCTGATCGTCCGGCGGCGCTCCGGAGGCGTCGAGGTCGAGGCCACGGACTCCGCAACCTTCGCCTTCATCGCCGCCTTGCGCCAGGGCCGGCCCCTCAGTCGGGCTGGCGCCGCGGCCCTCGCCGCCGACCCCTTCTTCGACATGGCGCTCGCCCTTCGACGCCTGATCGCGGAGGACGCCATTACCGGATTCGCCGTCCTACCCACCCGCAACAGAGGAGACCGCCAGCCATGATGAGCCAAGCCGCCGCCGCTCCCGACCATGGAGCGTTTCATCGCATCGAGCGCGTTCGCGCCGCCCTGGAGGCGACGCCGCTTTCGATCGTCCAGCTTCTCGCCCGCATCGGCGTCGCCGCCGTTTTCTTCAAGTCCGGCATGACCAAGATCGCGAGCTGGGAGTTCACGTTGATGCTGTTCCGCGAGGAGTATCGCGTTCCGCTCCTGCCGCCTGAGATCGCCGCTCCACTCGCGACGGCGACCGAGCTGTCGATGCCCGTCCTGCTGGCCATCGGGCTCTTCTCGCGGCTCGCGACACTGCCGCTGCTCGGCATGGTCGCGGTGATCCAGCTCTTCGTCTACCCGCAGAGCTGGGCCGAGCACCTCACCTGGGCCGCGCTCCTGCTTCTGATTCTCACCCGGGGCCCCGGCGCCATCTCCCTCGATCGGCTGATCGCCCCCCTCTTGTTCCCACGCAAGGAGGGATGAACAATGACCGCCATGCCGCGCGCCGAAACGATCGAAGCGACGAGCCTGTCCGCCCTGGAGACGCCGAGCCGCCCGCCTCGCATCGTCATCATCGGCGCCGGCTTTGGCGGATTGACGGCCGCCGCCGGCTTTGCGAAGGCCGAAGCCTCCGTCACCGTGATCGACAGGCGCAACTACCACCTGTTTCAGCCGCTGCTCTATCAGGTGGCCACCGCCGCGCTTTCGCCGGCCGATATCGCCACACCGATCCGAGCGATCCTGCGCCACCAGAAGAACGCCGAGGTGCTGCTGGCCAAGGTGGAGCGGATCGACAAGGACCGACGCGAGGTCGTGCTGGAGGGCCGGCGGGTTCCCTATGACCATCTGATCGTCGCGACGGGCGCGCGGCATGCCTATTTCGGGCATGACGAATGGGAACGCCACGCCCCGGGCCTGAAGAAGATCGACGATGCGACCGAGCTCAGGCGCCGCATCCTCATCGCCTTCGAGCAAGCCGAGATCGCCATGGACGAAGCCGACCGGCGCCGGCTCCTCACCTTCGTCGTCATCGGCGGCGGGCCGACCGGGGTCGAGATGGCGGGCGCCATCGCCGAGCTGGCGAAAATGGCGCTCGCCCGCGACTTCCGGCACATCGACCCGCGCCAGGCGCGGATCGTCCTTGTCGAGGCGGGACCGCGCATTCTCCCGTCCTTTCCGCCGAAGCTTTCCGCCAAGGCGGAGTGGGCGCTGACCAGGCTCGGCGTCGAGGTGCGCACCGGCGCCGCCGTGACCAATTGCGACGCCGAGGGCGTGCAGCTCGGCGAAGAGCGCATCGAGAGCGCCTGCATCGTCTGGGGCGCGGGCGTCGCCGCCTCGCCCGCCGCGAAATGGCTGGGTGCGGAACACGACCGGGCCGGCCGGGTCATGGTCGGGCCCGATCTCACCCTGCCGGGCCATCCCGAGATCTTCGTCATCGGCGACACCGCCCTTGCCCTCGGCCCCGACGGAAAGCCCCTGCCCGGCGTCGCGCCGGTCGCCAAGCAGCAAGGAGCCTATGTCGCCAAGCTGATACGCGCGCGATTGGAGGGGCGGCCGGAGCCGAAGCCTTTCCGCTACCGCAATTTCGGCAATCTCGCGACGATCGGCCGTCGCGCAGCCGTCGCCGATTTCGGCTGGCTCAGGGTGAGCGGCCGCCTCGCCTGGGTATTGTGGGGCCTGGTCCACATCTATTTTCTGATCGGCTTCCGCAACCGGATCGCGGTGCTGTTGGACTGGCTCTGGGCCTATATCACCTTCCAGCGAGGCGCGCGCCTCATCACCGGCCCCAATAGCTGACCCGGCAGCGGACGAGGAGCGGGGAGCACGGCCGATGCGGCTTGCCACCGACATGACCGAGGAGTCAGCGCCAGTCGAGCCGGCACGGCGCCGGCGGATCGGCCTCAGGACGGTCCTGACCGGACTGGTGGTCGCCGCCGTGCTGCTGACCGCGAGCATCGTCCATTGGAGCTGGTCGCGCACGGCGCGCGACAACATCGTCGAGATCGCCGGCCAGCTCAACCGCGAGATCGTCGCCTCGGTCGAGCACGAGCTGGACACGCTCTTCACCAACGCCTCCGGGGTCGAGGAGGCGCTGCGCTCGATCCTGTTCCAAGGCGCGATCGCCGCCGAGGACGAGGCCAAGCGCGAATACGTGTTCCTCTCGCTCCTGCGCTCGCAGCCGGCACTCTCCTCGGTCGCCTTCGGATTTCCAAACGGCAACTATTTCGGAGCCGAGACCCTGGGCGACGGCCGCTACAGCATGATCGAGGTCAGGCGCCGCCCGCGCCGTCCCTCGGAGCTGCGCATCGACAGCTATCACGCGATCCCCGGCGACGTCATGTTCGAACGCCGAATCCTCGAAAGGACGACCTATTCCGCGACCGCCCAGCCCTGGTATCGGCGTGCCGTCGCGGCCGAGGGCACGGACTGGTCTCTCTCTGAAGTGCTGCCGACCCGCAGCGCGGCCGCCTTGCATGTGTCGACCCGGCTCGATCTCTACGGGAAGTTCGCGGGCGTGATCGACACCGTGATCGAGCTGGATCGGCTCTCGCGCTTCCTCTCCGGGCTGGCGATCGGCAAGAGCGGCGCGGCGGCGATCCTCGACGAAGCGGGCCACATCCTCGCCGCTTCGAGCGGACCCGGCTGGCTCGCCTCGGAGATGCGGCCGATCCGCACCGTGGAAGCGGGCCAGTCGGCGCCGCTCGCCGTCATCGGCCGGGCCGTCGCCGAAGGCAAGACAAGACCGGCGCCCTCTCAGGCAATGGCGGCGACCGTGGAGGCCGAGGAGCTGGGCGGCGAGTGGTTCGTGACCCTTACGCCCCTCCCCTTCGCCGGCTGGTCGGTGGCCACCGCGATTCCCGCCTCGGATTTCCTCGGACCGTTTCAGCGCAACGCGCGCCGCCTGCTGATCGCCCTGGTGATCTTCACCCTCGCGGCGGTGGCGGGTGCGGCGTTAACCGCCGAGACGGCGGTGGTGCGGCCCTTGGGCCGCATCGCCGGCGAGCTCGCGCATCTGCAGGCCTTCCGTCCGGAGCGGATTCGCCGCCGTTCCTCGCTCGTCGCGGAGCTGGACGAGCTTTCCGACGCGCTGGTCCGAATGGGCGCGGGGCTCGGCTCGTTTCGAAAATACCTGCCGGCGGAGCTGGTGCGCACGCTGGTCGCCAGAGGCATCGAGGCGCGCCCCGGCGGCGAGCAGCAGGTTCTGACGGTGCTCTTCACCGACATCGCCGGGTTCACGGGCTTGAGCGAACGCCTGGGCGGCGCCGTCGTGCCGATCCTCACCGACTATCTGAGCCGCGCCTCGGCCGCGATCCATGGGCAAGGCGGAACCATCGACAAGTTCATCGGCGACGCGGTGATGGCGTTCTGGGGCGCGCCCATCGACGATCCCGAGCACGCGCTGAACGCGGTGCGCGCGGCGGTCGAGATGCAGGCGGAGATGAAGCGCTGGCGGCGCGAGCCCGGCGCCCCGGAGCTGCGCATGCGCGTCGGCATCAACACCGGCATCGTCGTGGTCGGCAACTTGGGCTCGAAGGACCGCTTCGACTACACCGTGATCGGCGATGCGGTGAACCTCGCCTCGCGCCTGGAGTCGGTCAACCGCGTCTACGGCACTCCGATACTGCTCGCGCAGGCGACGGCGCAGGCGGTGCGCAGCTCCATCCCCTTGCGCCACGTCGATCGCGTGC
>DATIDB010000232.1:0-2968 GCA_035456545.1 Alphaproteobacteria bacterium
ACGAGGTCCTGCCGCTCGGAGAGGGCCACGACGCCCTCGGCCAGATAGTCGTGGCGCAGCGTCACGAAGCAGAGCGGACCCGACCGGCCCACCTTGGTCGAGACGTCGGCGAAGGTCGAGCGGCGTATGATCTCGCCGCCGCGCAGGATCGGCGTGCGAAAATGGAGCGCGCCGCCCGCCCACATGCGCCGGGGCAAGGGCGGTGCTAGGCCGAACTCGTTCTCGGCGGGATGGCCGTCGCGCCCAAGGCGGCTCATCGGCGCGAGCTGCGGGGCCAGACACCAATGGATGCCGAGCGGCGCCGTGCCCGCGGGTTGCGGCGCCAGATGCGGCTCGAGTGTCGCGCGGAATGCATCGATCAGGCGAGGGGCGACGGTGTCGGCCGCTTCGGCGCCGCGCCCGATCGCGGCCTTCAGCCCCTCCAGTTGCTCAGCGCCGATCGTCATCGGGCGCGAATCCCTCCAGGGACCGGATCAATAGGATCGCGGCAGCTCCAGCACATGCTCGGCGATATAGGAGAGGATGAGGTTGGTCGAGATCGGCGCCACCTGATAGAGCCGCGTTTCGCGGAACTTGCGCTCGATGTCGAACTCCTCGGCGAAGCCGAAGCCGCCATGGGTCTGCAGGCACATATTGGCGGCCTCCCAGGCCGCGTCCGCGGCGAGGAGCTTGGCCATGTTCGCCTCCTTCCCGCAAGGGAGGCTCTGCTCGTAGCGGCGCGCCGCCTCATGGACCATGAGCTCGGCCGCCGCTGTCGCGGCATAGGCGCGCGCTATGGGGAACTGCACGCCCTGGTTCCGGCCGATCGGCCGGTCGAACACGACGCGGTCCTTGGCATAGGCGACCGCCTTGTCGATGAACCATTTGGCGTCGCCGATGCATTCCGCCGCGATCAGGATGCGCTCGGCATTCATACCGGAGAGGACATAGCCAAAGCCCTTGCCCTCCTCTCCGATGCGATTCTCCGCCGGAACCCGCACCCCATCCAGGAAAATCTCGGTCGTGGCGTGGTTCATCATGGTGCGGATCGGGCGGATGGTGAGGCCCCGGCCCCCCGCCTCGCGCAGGTCCACGAGAAAGACCGAAAGCCCGTCCGTGCGTCGCGCAACCTCCTCCTTCGGCGTCGTGCGCGCGAGCAGCAGCAGGAGATCGGAATGCTCGGCGCGGCTCGTCCAGATTTTCTGGCCATCGATGACGTAGCGATCGCCCTCGCGCCGGGCGAAGGTGCGGATCGAGCTGGTATCGGTGCCGCTGCCCGGCTCGGTGACGCCGAAGGCCTGCAGCCGCAGCGCGCCCGAGGCGATGGCGGGCAGGTAGCGCCGCTTCTGCTCCTCGCCGCCGTGCCGCAGCAGCGTGCCCATGATGTACATCTGCGCGTGGCATGTCGCACCGCTGCAGCCGGCGTGGTGGATCTCCTCCAGGATCGCCGCCGCCGCGGAGAGGGGCAGGCCGGCCCCGCCATACTCCTCCGGGATGAGAGCGGCGAGGAACCCCGAGTCCGTCAGGGCGGCGACGAACTCGGCCGGATAGGCGCGCTCGCGATCGAGCTTGCGCCAGTATTCGCCGGGAAATCCGGCGCAGAGCCTACGGACCGCGGCGCGTATCTCGGCATGGTCCTGCCCGCCCTGCGTCATCGGATCTCCGCCTCCAAGGTCTGTCGAAAAGCTAGACCCTTCGGAGGGCGCTTCAAAGCGGATCCCAGGGAGGCCATCCGGTCGGGCCGAATTGACCCACCGGGCCGCATTCCTATACTCCTTCGCAACTGCAGCATGGGGGCGGGCTGGGCGCATGGCGGATTTCTCGAAGCCGGACTTGGAGGCTTGGCGGCGGCTCGCCGAGCAGGAGCTGGGCGGCAAGCCGGCCGAAAGCCTCATCTGGGAGACGCCGGAAGGCATCAAGGTCAAGGCGCTCTACACCGCCGCCGATCTCGAGCGGCTGGAGGGGATCGCCTCCCTGCCGGGATTTCCGCCCTTCATGCGAGGGCCGCGCGCGACGATGTACGCCAACCGGCCCTGGACGATCCGGCAATATGCAGGCTTCTCCACGGCCGAGGAATCGAACGCCTTCTACCGCCAGAACCTGGCGCAGGGGCAGATGGGCCTCTCCGTCGCCTTCGATCTCGCCACCCATCGCGGCTACGATTCCGACCATCCGCGTGTGGCCGGCGATGTCGGCAAGGCGGGCGTCGCCATCGATTCCGTCGAGGACATGAAGATCCTCTTCGACGGCATTCCCTTAGATCGCATGTCGGTCAGCATGACGATGAACGGCGCCGTTCTGCCGGTTCTGGCGGGCTTCATCGTCGCCGCCGAGGAGCAGGGCGTCCCCCAGGAGAAGCTCACCGGGACCATCCAGAACGACATCCTCAAGGAGTTCATGGTCCGCAACACCTATATCGACCCGCCGGCGCCTTCCATGCGGATCGTCGCCGACATCATCGCCTACACCGCTCGGGCCATGCCGCGCTTCAACTCGATTTCGATCTCCGGCTACCACATGCAGGAGGCGGGGGCGACGGCGGTGCAAGAGCTGGCCTTCACGCTCGCCGACGGGCTGGACTATGTGCGCGCGGCGCTCGGCCGCGGCCTCGCCATCGACGCCTTCGCGCCGCGGCTCTCCTTCTTCTTCGCGATCGGCATGAACTTCTTCATGGAGATCGCCAAGCTGCGCGCGGCGCGGCTCCTGTGGGCAAAGCTGATGCTCGGCTTCGATCCGAGGAATCCGGCGAGCCTCGCGCTTCGCACGCATTGCCAGACCTCGGGCGTGAGTCTCACCGAACAGGATCCCTACAACAACGTCATCCGCACCGCCTTCGAGGCGATGTCGGCCGCACTCGGCGGCACGCAGTCGCTGCACACCAACTCCTTCGACGAGGCGCTGGCGCTGCCGACCGATTTCTCCGCTCGCATAGCCCGCAACACGCAGCTCTTTCTCCAGCAGGAAAGCGGCACGACGCAGGTGATCGACC
>DATIDB010000233.1:0-11514 GCA_035456545.1 Alphaproteobacteria bacterium
CCGGCAAGGAACAGAACGGAGGCGTGCGTGTCGATGCGCCGGACCTCGGCAAGGCCGGCGCCATAGGTCTCCGGCCGGGACAGGAAGGCGATCGTTTCGTCCTGGCCACCCTTCATCCCTCTTCTCCCGCCGCGGTTCCGGCTATTCTAGCGCGGCACAGGCTCGGCCAGGACCCGAATCCCCTCCCGTGATCGTCGCCAGCTACAATCTCGACAGCCTCGATGACACCGAAGACGACCCCCGCGATTTCAGGGCGCGGACGGCGGCGCTGCGGCCGAAGCTGCAGGCGCTGAACGCCGACATCCTTTGCCTTCAGGAGATTCAAGGGCAGAAGACCGGGCCCGGGCGAAGCCTGCGCGCGCTGGACCGCCTGCTGGAAGGGACCGCTTATGCCGGCTATCACCGTATCCACAGCGTTGTGGAGTCCGGCCGCCTCTCGGACGTGCACAACCTCGCTCTCCTCAGCAGACGCCCGATGCTGCGGTCCGGCCAGATCCTTCACGAGATCGTGCCGCCTCTGCCGAGCGCCCGGCTTCCGACCGGCGCGGCGAGTCAGCCGGTCGGCTGGGACCGTCCCTTCCTTTATGCGCAGATCGACTGCGGAGAGGGACGCCGGCTCTGGGTCGTCAACCTGCATCTGCGCGCGCCGATCGCCGCGCATGTGCCGGAAGGCCGGGAGACCGGCGCGTGGCGCTCCATCCCGCTCTGGGCCGAGGGATTCTTCCGCGCCAGCCTGAAGCGGATCGGCCAGGCGCTCGAGCTGCGCCTGTTCATCGACCGCATCTTCGATGAGGAGGGCGGGACGGCGCTGATCTGCGCCTGCGGCGATTTCAACGCCGAGGGCGCGGAGATGCCGCTGCGCCTGGTCCGCGCCGATCCGGAGGACACCGAAGCGCCGGAGCTGTCCTGGCGGCGCATGGTGCCGCTCGACCGCAGCGGGCCCAGCGCGATCCATCTGGGACGGCCGATCCGGCCGGACCACCTCTTGGCCTCGCCCGCGCTCGCCGCCCGCCACCGCCGATCGGAGCTGATCAACCGCGGCTTGCCCGACGACACCGACACCGGCGCGGCGGATTCCCCGCACGCGCCGATCCTCGCCGAGTTCGACCTCGACTGACATCCGCCATGGATGGGAACCGGGTCAGTGCGGAGGATCTGGAGCGCAGCCTGCGCTGGGCGGCGGAGCAGGCGCCCTCCGAACCGGCCGGGCTGTTCGGGCCGGAGTCTGCGAGCTGGCGGATCGACAGGGAGGCGATCCTGTTCCTGGCCGCGGGGCGCGCGCTGCTGATGCAGCTTGCGCATCCCTGGGTCGCCCAGGGCGTGCTCGATCACTCGCGCAGCCTCGACGATCCGTTCGGGCGGTTTCACCGCACCTTCTCCGCCATGTTCAGCTTCGTCTTCGGCAGCCTCGGGCAGGCGCTCGGCGCCGCCCGCCGCCTGCATCGACGCCACGAGGCGATCCGCGGAACGCTCTCCGAGGCGGCCGGGCCCTTCGCGTCCGGATCGCCCTATTGCGCCAACCATCTGCCGGCCCTGCGCTGGGTTCTGATCACCTTGACGGACGGAGCCCTCGCCGCCCGCGATGCGGTGCTGCCGCCGCTTGCGCCGGGGCTGCGCGACCGCTACGTGGCGGAGCGCGGCCGAATGGGCGCGATGTTCGGCATCGCGCCCGGCACGCTTCCACGGGACTGGGACTCATTCGTCGCCGAGCGCGACCGCTGGCTTGCGTGCGAAGAGCTGACCGTCACGGGGCCCGCGCGCCAGATCGCCGAGCGGCTGGTGATCCACCCGCCCCTGCCCCTTGGGCGGGCCGCCTTCCGCAACGTAACGGCGCTGCTCCTGCCCGAGCGGTTGCGCCTCGACTATGGCCTGCCCTTCGGTTCGGCGGAGCGTCGCAACGCGGAGCGAACGCTGGCTTGGCTGCGCCGCGTCTATCCGATCCTGCCGTCGGCGCTGCGCCTGGTGGGGCCGTACCGGGAGGCCATCGGGAGGCTCGAGGGGCGCGCGCGACCCACGCCGCTCACGCGCGCGCTCAACCGCTTCTGGATCGGGGCGCCGGCCCTCCCGGCGGCCGATCAGGCCCTGCGCGCCGGGTCGGAGGAGATGCGGCGCGGAAGCTCCTCTCCAGCCCTGACGAACTCCAACGACACCGAGTTCAGGCAGTAGCGCTTGCCCGTCGGCTTCGGGCCGTCATCGAAGACATGGCCGAGATGCCCGGCGCAGCGCGCGCAGCGGATCTCGACGCGCCGCATCCCATAGCTGCGGTCCTCGACATAGGCGATGTGGTCCCGGTCATAGGGTTCGGTGAAGCTCGGCCAGCCCGTGCCGGATTCGAATTTCGCGCCGGAGCGGAACAGCGGCAGCCCGCAGAGCCGGCACGCATAGACGCCCTCCTCCTTGTTATCGAGAAGAAGACCGCAGAATGGGCGCTCGGTGCCATGCTCGAGCAGCACCTGCCGCTCCTCGGCGCTGAGCGTCTTCGCGAGCTCACCGATCTTGGCTTGCGGCAAGGGCGCGATCTCGTAGCCCGAGCCCGATTTGCCCGAAGCCGAACCGGCTTTCCGTGACGCGACGTCGTTCATGGGCTCCTCCCGCGGCTTTGGTTGCATGCTACCCCTTCGGGCGGGGGATGCGCGAGCAGCGAACCGCCCCGCGCCCGAATTCGTTCGAACGGGGCGTTCACGAGTCAATCGGAGGCCCCGCCAATGAAAGGCATCCTGCTCTGGCTGATCGGCATCCCGATCCCGATCATCATTCTTCTCTATCTCTTCAACGTCCTCTAGGAGGGCGGAGGCGCCCGTCTCGAAGCCGGCCGCCGTGCTCTGCGGCGGTTGGCTTAGCGGGCGCTCCTCGATATATCTTCCCGCCGGCCGCGATCGGCGCGGCCGTGGGAAAGGGCCTCCGATGCCTCAGTCGCCTGCCCGGAGCCGGCCGAACATCCTCCTCGTGATGTTCGACCAGCTCGCGCCGCAATCGCTGCCGAGCTATGGACATCCTGTCGTCCAGGCGCCCCATCTGTCGCGGCTGGCCGCGGAGGGCGTGCAGTTCCAGAGCGCCTATTGCACCTCGCCGCTCTGCGCTCCGGCAAGATTCTCCATGATGGCCGGCCAGCTCGCCAGCCGCATCGGCGCCTGGGACAACGCGGCGGAGTTCCCCGCATCGGTTCCCACCTTCGCCCATTACCTGCGCGACGCCGGGTACCGGACTTGCCTCGCCGGCAAGATGCATTTCGTCGGGCCCGATCAGCTCCATGGTTTCGAGGAGCGCGTGACCACCGACGTCTATCCGGGCGATTTCGGCTGGACCCCGGAATGGGACCACCCGGAGAAGCTGCAATGGTGGTTCCACAACATGCTGAGCGTCACCGAGGCCGGCCCCTATGACCGCTCGCTGGAGATGGACTACGACGAAGAGGTGGCCTTCCACGCCGCTCGCTGGATCCTCGACGCGGCGCGCGATGCCGACGACCGTCCCTGGCACCTGACGCTCTCCTTCATCCATCCGCACGACCCGTATTTGGCTCCGCGCGAGTATTGGGCCCGATACGATCCGGCGACGATCGACATGCCGGCGGTCCCGTTCATCCCGATCGAGCGGCGCGATCCCCTGAGCCGGCGGATGTTCGATCTTTACGATAGAGGCGAATACCGGGTGACGACGGAGCATGTGCGCGCGGCGCGGCACGGCTACTACGCCATGATCACCTATGCCGATGCGCTCCTGGGACAAGTGCTGGCGGCCCTGCGCTCCAGCGGCGCCGCGGAGAACACGGTGATCCTCGTCACCGGCGACCATGGCGACATGCTGGGCGAGCGCGGGCTCTGGTACAAGATGACCTTCTTCGAGCGCTCGGTGCGCGTGCCGATGATCCTTCACGCGCCGGGCCGCCTGCGCCCGGGCCGCGTCGAGCGGTCGGTCTCGCTCCTCGACGTTCTGCCGACGCTGAACGAGATCGCAGGGGTCGAGCGGGACCCCGTCGTGCCGATCGACGGGCGCAGCCTCCTGCGCCTCGCCGCGGGCAAGGACCCGTCCTGGCCTGACGCCGTCCATGCCGAATACATGGCGGAGGGGACCACCGAGCCCGTCTTCATGATCCGCCGCGGCCGCCACAAATACATCGCCTGCGCCGGCGATCCGCCGCAACTCTTCGACCTCCAAACCGATCCCGACGAGCTGGACAATCTCGCGGGCAAACCCGAATTCCGGACCCTCGCAGACTCCTTCGCGCAGGAGGCCGCGCGCCGCTGGGACGGCGCGGAGCTGCGCCGCCGGATCGTCGAAAGCCAGCGCCAGCGTGTCTTCGTGCAGCAAGCCCTGCTCGCCGGCCGCATCCATCCCTGGGACTACGAGCCCCGTCAGGACGCCTCGCGCCGATACAATCGCAACTATGGCGGCGAGCTCTACGACACCGACCGTCGTGCCCGTCTGCCCTCGCGTCCCGAGCCGCCGAAAACCGGGTTCGAGTCGGAACGCTGATCGCGATACGGCGCGGGTCCGACGCGCCGCCGCTGGTGACGGCAATGCTTGCCGCAATTGAAATTTTATATGCGTATATTCTGATATTTCCTAAGATATTTACATCTGATCATTCTTTCGGGCAACTTGACTCCCATTCCATTCGGTTGGGCGGCGCCACCGCCGCCCATTCAGGGGCGAGCCCTTAGGGCACGGGGGTAATTGAGATGAGCGAGCCGGCGCGCCAGCAGGATCCCTCCATGGACGAGATCCTGAAGTCGATCCGTAGGATCGTCGCCGAGGACGCCAAGCAACGCAGCAAGCGCGCCGAGGCGTTGCGGACCGTTCCGGGAGCCGAGCGCGCCGCCGTGCTCGACCTGACCGAGGTGGTGACCGCGGACGGGTCCGTGTTCTCGATCGCCGATCTCCAGCAGAGCCGGGTCGAGACGGGCGAGAAGGCGCAGGCGATCGAGGGGCCGCAGCCGCGCGCGGCAGCCGCGGCGCTGGCGGAGGAGGCCTGGGCCGCGGCGCAAGGCGCCTGGACCCGCGCCGTTGGCCTGCACACCGAGATCCGCTCGCTCCAGAAGGACAACGCGGCGGGCGGCGCCGACGTGCTGGACCGACTGGCGCGCGAGCAGGAGGCGCTGACCCGGCGGCTCAGCCTGGTGGGAGCCGTGCGCGACGCGGTCCTCGCCGGCGGGCGGCTGATCGCCGCGGTCGGCGAGATGGTGGCGCGCGATGTCGGCTTGCCGGGCTGCGACCTGACGACCGTGGCCCCGTCGCTGCGCTCGACGATGCCGCAAAGCGAGCCTTCGCTCGATTCCGCCCGCTCGGCCTGGGAGCGCGTGGAAGGCGCTCGCGCCTCGTTGGTGGCCGCCGAGCAGCGGCTCTCCACCGCCGAGAAGTCCTGGGCTGCGCGGCGCGCGCCGGCCGCCGGCGGGACCCTCGCCGCCGATCCCTTGCATCTCCTGGAATCGGAGCACGAGCATCTGGTCGCCCGCAGCGCGGTCGTCGCCGCCCAGCGGGAGGAGATCGTCGCCGCCCACGCCCTCGCCCTCGAGGTGCAGCGGCTGGCCGAGCGCGGCCTACCCACCTAGCCTCCCGATTTCACCGCGCCGATTGTGGCATTTCGGCCGGATTTGCCTGCCGAACGCCGATTTCATGAACGAAGCCTTAAGCATCTACCGGCTAGGCTCCGACGGCCATGTCCATGTCCGAATTGAAAGCGCCGGCGCGGCGTCGCTACGAGCGCATCACCGTCATGTGGTCCGGTACGCTGACGCTCGGGCGGCGCGAGATCGGCTGCATCGTGCGCAACATCTCCGCCGGCGGCGCCACCGTGCAGGTGGAGACCCCGGTGGTCGTCTCGAGCGTCGCCGCCACACTGGACACGACGCGGATTGGACGGCTGCAAGCGAAGGTCGTTTGGAATCGGGGTGACCTGGTCGGGCTCCGCTTCCTCGAGAAGCCGCAGAAAGTGGCGCGGGCGCTCGGCATCACCGTGCCTTGAAGCGCCCACAGCCAAAAGGAGCGGCCGAGGCGATGAAGAATGGCGAATGAGCGCAAATCTCGCCGAGCCACCGTCGTCAAGAAGGAGCCGAGCTTCGCGATAGCCTCCTCCATTGCGGGGGAGCCTCCGGCGGAGGGCGGCGAGGCTGACCGTTGGATCGCGATCGACATGGCCAAGGCGTTGCCGGGCCTGACGATCAACGATTCCATGCAGATCATCATCGAAGGCGTGCCCGACGGGGCGCGCTTCTCGGCGGGCCGCAACAACGGGGACAAGACCTGGTCCTTGGACCCGGAGGACCTTGCGGGCCTGGGTTATCTTCCGCCTCCGGGACAAGGGGCCGAGGGACAGAGCTTCTTCGTCCGCCTCCTCACCTACGATCCCGACGGCTACCAGATCGCATCCACCACCGCGCAGGTGGCCGTCACGGTGGACGGCCTGACCGCGCGCCGGCCGGTGCTTCTCGACGGCGCGGATGCCGAAGGCGCCGTCGACGCGATCCGCGAGATCGAATTCGCTCAGCGGCTGGCCGGCGCCGAGCAGGCCTGGCGGGAAGCGGAGGAAGAGCGCGTTCGAAAACTGGAAGAGGCATGGCACACCGCCGCCGAAGAGCAGCTTCGCGCGGCGGAGGAGGCTTGGCGCGACGGCGAAGCGGACCGGCATCGCGCCCTCACCGATCAGCTCGCCGACATGGCGCGCCGGCTGCGCGAAGCGGAGGGGGAGTGGCATCGCGGCGAGGCGGAGCGCATCTCCGCCGCTCTGGCGCAGGCGGCCGACTTCACCGCGCAACGCTTTGCCGCAGCCGAGCAGCAGTGGCGCGCCGAGGCCGACCGCCGCATCGCGGAGATAGAGACCTCCGCCGAGGAGCGTGTGGCCTCCGTTATCGCCGAGGCGGAGGCGGAGATCGCCGCCGCGCTCGAAGAACGATCCGACGCGATCGCGGCCGAGGCGGATGCGGCCCTCGCGGCGCGCATTGAGGAAAAGGACCAGGAGCTCCATCGGCTCCGGGCCGAAGTCGACCGGATCGCCGGCGAGAGGCGCGCCGATGAGACGGCGCTGCGCGCGGAGCTCGACAGGTCCGCCTCGGGCCTGCGTGAGGCGGAATCGGCCCTGCAGCGGCTTCGGGCCGAGAGCGAGGCCGCACGCCTGTCGTTTCAACACGAGCTGTCGGAACGCGAGCAGGCCTGGGAGATGGAGCGGGCCGCGCTGGTCGCCGCCTCTGCCGCCGGCGATCCCGCGCAGGGCGACCGCATCGCCGCGCTGGAGGAGCGCTGGCGGCTGGAAGCGGAAAGGCTGTCCCAGCAGGCGGAGGCGCGCGCGCGCCGCGAAGCCGAGCAGCGCCTGGCAGAGGCGGAGGCGTCCTGGGCCGAGATCGCGGAGCGCCGGCTCGCGGAGGCGCAGCGGGACTGGGAGGCCGCGTCCGAGCGGCGGCAGGCCGACCTGAGCGTGCAAGAGTCGGAGCGCGCCGATCAACAGCTCGCCGCGATGCGCGCGCGCATGGCCGAGGTCGAGCGCCTCGCCTCGGAAGCCGAGCGCCGCGTCGCCGAACGGGACCGTCAGCTCGCCGAAGCGACGGCCGCGCGCCAGAGCGCCGAAGCCGGGCTCGCCGCCGCGGAGCGCGGGATCGATGAGGAACTGACGCGCCGCCTCGAGGACTACGAGGCCTCGCGCCGGGGCGAGGAGCTGAGGCGGCTCGAAGAGGCGCAGGCTGCCTGGTCGGCTGCGGAAGCCAGCCGCCTGGCGGAAGCTCAAGCGCAGTGGATCGCAGAGGAGGAGGACCGGCTGCAGACCGCGATCGCCGCCGAACGCGTGATTCTGGCGGGCGACGATACGGGGCAGATGTTGAATCAAGCGGAGGCCCGTTGGCGGGAGGCCGAGCAGGAACGCCTCAAGGCCGCGGAAGAGCGTTGGAAGATGCAGGAGGACCAGCGCGTCGCCGCGGCGGTCGCCGCCGCGCGCGAGGACATGGAGCGCATGGTCGAGGCGCGGCTGCATCGCGAGCTTGCGGTCGATGCCAGGCGCGTCGTCGCGCGGTCGGGACGCGGGATGGGCGGCGGCGTTCTCTCCCTTCTGCGATGGTCGACCGCCGGTGCGGCCGCGGCGGCCGCCGCCGCCCTCGTCTATCTCTGGGCGCCCGAGATCAAGGAGCTCATTCCCGAGCCGCGCCCGATCGCCGCCGCCGTGGCGAGCGCGCCCGCGCATCTGGACACGGGCGCCGAGACGCAGGCCGCCTCCGTCATGGTCAAAGTGGAGGTCGGGAATCTCCGAGCCGATTCCTCCAACGACTCGCCGGTGGTGGCGCGCCTCGCGCGCGGCACGCGCCTCATACCGATGGAGCGGCGGGGCAACTGGATCCGGGCGGTGGCGCCCGACGGCGGCAGCGAGGGATGGATCCACCGCTCGCTGCTCGAGGGCTCATTTCAAACCGAAAACTGACCTTTTCTTCCTATGCGCTTGATCAAGCGCATCTTTGACTCCGCGGACCGGAAGTTCTCGAATAATTAACCTTTTCGAACTCTTAATTGGTACATCCATTGTACCTGTTTTTAAGTCTTTGGTATGATAAGATCACGGGCGGGCGAAGAGGACGTTAAATGAACACGCATGCTCAAGCCGTTTCGAGTTCGTAGAAGGAAGGCGCAGGACCGTTGTCCCTCCTGGTGACGTTCTCGAGCGATGGACCGATGCAAGGAGTGACCTGATGGCGCCCGCGGAGGGTCTTTTCACCGAGTTCGCCCGAACTTACGAGGCCCGCAAGGAAACAGACCTTTCTCTTTCCGAATATCTCGATGCCTGTCGCAAGGATCCGAGCCTCTACGCCACCGCGGCGGAGCGCTTCATCGCCGCGATCGGCGAGCCGGTGTTGATCGACACCGCCAAGGACGCCCGCATCGGCCGCATCTTCCAGAACCGCAGCATCAAGACCTATCCCGTTTTCGCCGATTTCTACGGAATGGAGGAGACGATCGAGCGCATCGTCGGCTTCTTCCGGCACGCGGCGCAAGGTCTGGAGGAGCGCAAGCAGATCCTCTATCTGCTCGGCCCCGTCGGCGGCGGCAAGTCCTCGCTCGCGGAGCGGCTGAAGCAACTCATGGAGCGGCTGCCGATCTATGTGCTGAAGGCCGGCGACCAGTTCAGCCCCGTCTTCGAATCACCGCTCGGGCTCTTCGACCCTGACACCATGGGCCCGATGATGGAGGACCGCTACGGCATCCCGTTGCGGCGGCTGACCGGCCTGGCCTCGCCCTGGGCGATGAAGCGGCTCGATGAATTCGGCGGCGACATCTCGAAATTCCGCGTGGCCAAGCTGTTCCCCTCGCGCCTCAGGCAGATCGCCGTCGCCAAGACGGAGCCGGGCGACGAGAACAACCAGGACATCTCCAGCCTGTGCGGCAAGGTCGACATCCGCAAGCTGGAGCATTACGCGCAGAACGATCCCGACGCCTACAGCTTCTCGGGCGGCCTGAACCGCGCCAACCAGGGCATTCTCGAATTCGTCGAGATGTTCAAGGCGCCGATCAAGATGCTGCACCCGCTGCTCACGGCGACGCAGGAGGGGAACTATGTGGGGACCGAGAACATCGGCTCGATCCCCTTCCACGGCATCATCCTCGCCCACTCCAACGAAGCGGAGTGGCTGACCTTCAAGAACAACCGCAACAACGAAGCCTTCATCGACCGCATCAGCGTCATCAAGGTCCCGTACTGCCTGCGCGTCAGCGAGGAGCGGCGCATCTACGACAAGCTGATCCGCGGCTCGGAGCTGGCCGAAGCGCCCTGCGCGCCGGGCACGCTCGACATGCTGGCGCGCTTCTCGGTGCTGACGCGCCTGCGCAAGCACGAGAACTCCTCCATCTATTCGAAGATGCGGGTCTATGACGGCGAGAGCCTCAAGGAAACCGACCCGCAGGCCAAATCGATGCAGGAGTACCGCGACACCGCCGGCATCGACGAGGGCATGGACGGCGTCTCGACCAGGTTCGCTTTCAAGGTGCTCTCGCAGACCTTCAACTACGACAGCACGGAGATCGCGGCCGATCCGGTGCACCTGCTCTACATGCTCGAGCAATCGATCAAGCGCGAGCAGTTCCCGGAGGAAACGGAACAGCGCTATTTCGAATTCCTGAAGGACGAGTTGGCGCCGCGCTACGCCGAGTTCATCGGCAACGAGATCCAGAAGGCGTATCTGGAATCCTACCACGACTACGGGCAGAACCTCTTCGACCGGTATGTCGACTACGCCGACGCCTGGATCGAGGACCAGGACTTCAAGGACCCGGATACGGGCCAGCTCCTCAACCGCGAGCTCCTGAACCAGGAGCTCTCCAAAATCGAAAAACCCGCGGGAATCGCCAATCCCAAGGATTTCCGCAACGAGGTGGTGAAGTTCGCGCTGCGTGCCCGGGCGTCGCACGGCGGCAAGAACCCGTCCTGGACTTCCTACGAAAAGATACGCGACGTCATCGAGAAGCGGATGTTCAGCCAGGTCGAAGACCTGCTGCCGGTCATCAGCTTCGGCTCGAAGACGGATTCGGAAACCCAGAAGAAGCACACCGAATTCGTCCTGCGAATGAAGACCCGCGGCTACACGGAACGCCAGGTTCGGCGGCTCGTTGAGTGGTACATGCGGGTGAAACAGGCCGGATAGCCAGGCCGGCGCATATCGGGATTGGAGGGTCGGACAGTCCCCGTGTACATCATCGATCGGCGTCTCAATCCCAAGGGAAAGAGCATCGGCAACCGCCAGCGATTCATCCGGCGCGCCCGCGCCGAGATCGCGAAGGTGGTGCAGGAGGCTTCGTCCCGGCGCAATGTCGCCGACATCGCGCAAGGCGATCGCGTGGTCATCCCCTCGCACGGGCTCAAGGAGCCGCTGTTCCGCAAGTCGCAGGGCGGCGGCATGCGCAGCCACGTCCTGCCCGGCAACAAGGAGTTCGTGCCCGGCGACAAGCTTCCCCGTCCGCCCGCTGGCGGCGGCCGCGGCGGGCGCGATGGCAGCCCCGACGGCGGCGGCGAGGACGAATTCCAGTTCGTGCTCAGCCGACAGGAATTCGTCGACCTGTTCCTGGAGGATCTGGAGCTTCCCGAGCTCGTCAAGAAGCAGGTGAAGCACACCGATTCCACCGCCCTCACCCGCGCCGGGTTCAGCGTGACCGGCTCGCCCGCGAACCTCAACATCGTCCGCACCATGCGCAACAGCCTCTCGCGGCGGATCGCGCTGAAGCGTCCGCGCGGGGAGGATCTGCGCAGGCTGCGCGAGGAGATCGAGCGGCTGTCGGGCGAGAGCCTCGCGCCGGCGCGGCTTCTGGAAGCCGAAGAGGAGCTGAAGGTCCTGCTCCGCCGGAGCAAGTCCATCCCGTTCATCGACCCGATCGATGTCCGCTACAACCGCTTCGAGCCGGTGCCGAAGCCCGTCACGCAGGCGGTGATGTTCTGCCTGATGGATGTCTCCGGCTCGATGACGGAATCGATGAAGGACCTGGCGAAGCGGTTCTTCATGCTGCTTTACCTCTTCCTCGAGCGGCGCTACCGCCACGTCGACCTGGTCT